>JAKLHH010000287.1 GCA_022710245.1 Myxococcota bacterium | reverse complement strand
GCACGCGAGCGCGGTCACGCCGCCGCGGAGGTAGCCTGTCAGGGGCTGCACCTCGCGCAGCGGCACCAGCTCCACGCGGCGATCGCCGCTGGCCGCCGCCAGCGCGCGGAGGTCGAGCTCCGCGTTACCCGGCACCACCGCGAGGAGCACGCCGGTGCGGTCGCCGCGGGCGACCAGCGTCTTCCACACCTGCTCGGCGGGGAGCCCGACCTTGGCCGCCACGGTCTCGGCCGAGAGGTCCAGGGCGTCGACCTCGTAGTCGCGCAGCTCGTAGGCGATGCCGAGGCGGTCGAGGAGGCGCGCGGCGTTGGTCTTCATCGGTCCTCGCCCCGGAGGAGGGCTGAGCCTCGGCAGATCATCCCGGGTAGGATAGCGCAACCTGGCCCTGCCGGCGCGGGGGTGGGCGCAGCGGGCGCGACCGTGGTATGAGGTGCCGCAGCGCGACCAGCCACAGGAGGTCTAGCCATGAACAGCCCCGAGGAGCACCCCGTCATCCACGCGCTCCGCACCCGCCGCTCGGTGCGCCGCTACCGCCCCGAGCCGGTGACCCGCGCGCAGCTCGAGCTGATCGTCGACTGCGGCCGGCTCGCCCCCTCGGCGAACAACGTGCAGCAGCGCGACTTCGTCGTGGTCACCGAGCCGGAGAAGCTCGCGCGCCTCTCCGAGCTCGCCACCTGGGGCAAGTTCATCCGCGACGCGGGCGCCTGCGTGGTCGTCTGCGGCGACCCGCAGAACCGCTCGGTCTACCTCGACGGGGCGGCGGCGGTGGAGAACATGCTGGTGGCGATCCACGCGCTGGGTCTGGCGAGCTGCTGGGTGCAGGGCTTCGAGAAGGACTACAACGCGCCGATCAAGGAGCTCCTCGGCGTCCCCGAGCCGCTGGTGCTGGTCGCGCTGATCCCCGTCGGTCATCCGGCGGACGCGTCCACCACCACCCCGAAGAAGCGGCCCCTCGCGGAGGTGCTGCACTGGGAGCGGTTCTAGCTGACCGATCGCGATCGCGATCCCCGCGCCCGGTCATCGAGACCTTCACCGGGGCGTGAGCCGCGTGAGGAGCTGCCGTAGCAGCTCGTGCTCCTCGGGCGCGACCACCAGCGTGGCGCCGCAGGCGCGCAGCGTGAGCTTGCCCGACCAGGCCAGCGCGCGGGCGGCTGCGTAGGGGACCAGGCCGGAGAGGAACTCGGAGATCTGGCCGCCGCCGAGCTGCACGTCCCGCGTCGCCGGCACCTCGAGCGGCGCGCCGTCTCCCTGCAGCGTCAGGCGCTCGCAGCCCTCGAGGCGCGCGGCCCCGCCGCTCTGGCGGAGGCCGATCAGCACCTGGTCCGGCGCCGTCCTCGCCTCGCGCCCGGGGAAGGTGCTGCCGGCGAAGAGCCCGGCGCTGCCCAGCATCCCCGGCTTGATGCGCGCCGTGGTGGTGTCGCTCGCCGCGTCGTGGCTCACCTCGAGCGCGGCCGCGCCCGGCGGCGGCGGCGGCTTGGTGGCAGACCCCGGCCCGCCCGCCGTGGCCGGCTCGCGGCAGGCGAGCCCGAGGAGGAGGAGCGCGGTCGCTCCGAACGCGGCGGAGCCCCCAGCGAGCGAGAGAGCGCCGAACCGCCTACGGTGGAGAGCTTGCACGGGTGCCTCCTGTCCTCTGCCTCGGAGCAGATCGTGCCTCAGGGCAGATCGATCGAGAGCGTGAACGATCCGGGTCCGACCCCCACCCGCGGCCGCGAGCGCTGCGCCGGCCGGTCGCTCGGCCAGAGCCAGCTCACCATCGCCGTCACCACCGCCACCCCCGCGAGGCTGAAGCCCACCGCCGAGACGGCGATGAAGCGCTTGCGATCGCGATCGAGCTTGGCGGTGTCCTCGACGTAGAGCCACTCGGGGATCTCGCCGTTCCGGTAGCGCGTCTCGGTCTCGCGCGCCTGGTTGTTGCGGGCCTGTGCCCAGGCGGAGAAGCCGATCCCGGCGGCGAGCCCCGCCACGATGGCGCCCACCGAGACCCAGATCACTGTCCGTCGCGTCGCGGAGAGCCCCTCGGGCTTCACCGGCGTCGGCAACCGCCGTCCGAGGCGCGCTCGCAGCGCCTCCTCGATGGCCAGCCGCACCTGAGCGCCGGCGGCCCCCTGGGGCCAGCTCGCGCGCTCGGTCCAGGCCCAGGTCCCGCGCGGGCCGTAGAGGCTGACCGCCAGCTCGTCGCGGCGCCCGCGACGCCTCAGCGTGTAGGCGAGCAGCCGCTTCGCGTCGAGGGCGCTCGCGAGAGCGCTCGCCTCGGCGGGGCTCAGCGCGGGCGGCGCGGTCCTCGCCGCCTCGTCCTGCGCCTCCTCGAGCGCGCGCAGGATCTTCGGTGGGTGCTGCGCCGGGTCGAGGGGGCGCGCGGGCCAGTGCAGGAAGGCGAGCACGAACGCCCGCGACGCGCCGGCCCGGTTCAGGGGCAGGAGCGCGATGCCCCGCAGCAGGAAGATCTCCGAGAGGAGGCGTGGCTCGGCGACGCGCGCCAGCCCGTCCTTGGCCGCCGCCTCGGCCTCCTCGAGCCGGACCAGCGCGCGATCGTAGCGCACCTCCCGGACCAGCCGGCGCGCGACCTCCAGGCCGGCTGCCGCCCTCTGCCGCTGGGCCGTGAGCGTCTCGTCCTCCCTCAGCTGCGCGATCGAGGTGGACGACGGCGCGGTGGGGAAGGAGAGCACGTCGCGCAGCTCCTGCTCCGCCGTGGACACGGGCGCCGAGGAGAGCACCGAGATGAGCGGCACCACCGGCTCGGCCTGCACGTGCCTCGACGTGAGCAGCCCGAGAGCGAGCAGCCCGAGAGCGAGCAGCGGGGGACCAGCGCAGCGGGGCGGGACCATCAGTCGCTCAGCCGGATGACTCCGAGGTCGTGTGACTGACGGCGATAGTAGCACGAGCCTCGCGGGAGCTTCACTCGCTCAGCCGGATGACCCCGAGGTTGCGGTGGCGGCCAGGCGCGATGGTGATGCGCACCTCGACCGCGCGCCCCTTGGGGCTCACCAGGCGGAGCACGTGCTGACCGGCGGGGACGCGCTGCTGGAAGAGCGGCGTGGTGCCGAGCTTGCCGCCGTCGAGGTAGACGACCGCCCAGGGCTCGGTGTTGACGCTGAGCGTGCCCGCTCCCGCCTGAGGCGCGGGCTGCTCGAGGGGTCGCTTCGGCGCGGGCTTCTCCACCGGCGGCCGCGGGCGGCGCTTGTGACCGCGACGGCCGCGGGACAGGTCGGGCGGTGGCTCGACGGCGCTGGTGAGGTCGTCGGCCGGACGCAGGTCCGGACCGGAGCCCAGATCCGGCGGCCCGAGGTCGTGCTGCCGGCCGAGGTCGTGCTCGCGCGCGGCAAGCGAGAGCGAGCCGGCGTCGGCGTGCGCTGCCACGTCCGCGTCGAGGCTGGCCATCCCGCCGCCGTGGCCGTACCAGGCGACCACGATGATCGCGGGGATCACCAGCGCCGCGGCGAGGAGGCCGATCAGCGCGGCCAGGCGCCGCCGCTTCCTCGAGGTGCGGATGTCGCGCGTGTGGTCGTCCGCCTCGCCGCGCGCCGGGGCGCGGGAGAGGTCGCCGCGCGACGCGGCACGGCGCGACCGGCTGCGGTCCACGCGCGAGGGCTCCCCTGCCGGCCCCGCTCCCCGCCCGGCGCGGTCCCGGTACGGCGTCGTCGGGTGTCGGCCGTCGCTGTCCGAGAGCTCCACCTCGAGGTCGCTGTCCTCCAGCTGGCGCTCCACGCTCGCCGCCAGGACGGTCGCCCGCGAGCTGTCCTCGAGCACGCTCGCCCGCGAGTCCGAAAGGACGGTCGCCCGCGAGCTGTCCTCGAGCGCGCTCGCCTCGCGCGAGCTGTCCTCGAGCGGCTCCCCGGCCCCGGGCGGGGGCGGCATCCGCTGCGGCCCGGTTGGCGGGAGCCGGACGACGAGCTCTGGCAGCGAGCCTGGCTCGGGGAGCGGCGCCGCCAGCCGCTGGAACCGATCGGTCACCACATCCACCGTCGAGACCGCGACCTTCGCGATGGCGGCGTCGACCAGCCGCGCGAGCTCGTCGTTGAGCGCGGAGAGCTTCTCGGCCGGCAGGAGCTCCGCCAGCACGGTCTGCAGCCCGCGCCCGAGCTGGCGGCTGGTCGGGCGCTCGAACGGGTCCACGCGCAGACAGCGCAGGAGGTGCTCGTCGAGCTCCGGCGGTGCCTCCGGGATGTACTTCGACGGCGCGGGGGTCGGCGGGCTGAACTGGTAGATCGGCGCCAGGCGAACGCCGGTCACGCACTCGTAGATCACCTTGCCCAGGGCGTAGACGTCCGCCGTCCCCGAGATCGGCCGCCCCTCGCGCTGCTCCGGGCTCATGTAGGCCGGCGTCCCCTTGATCACGCCGATCTGCGTGACCTGGTCGGAGCGGACGAGCGACATCTTGGCCAGCCCGAAGTCCGAGAGCTTCACGTCCCCCTGGCGGTTCAGCATGATGTTGGCCGGCTTCACGTCGCGGTGGACGATGCCGAGGGGCCGGCCCGCCTCGTCGGGCTGGTCATGCGCGTACTGGAGGGCGCGCGCGACCATCACCCCGATGGTGACCGCGGCCCAGAGCGGCACCCGCGGGTAGACCTGCATCAGGTCCTTCACCGTGATCCCGTCGACGAGCTCCATGACCAGGAAGTGGACGCCCTGGTCCCAGCCGAACTCGACGATCTGGACGATGTTGCGGTGCTGCAGGTTGGCGATGATCCGCGCCTCGCGGGTGAACGCCTTGGCCGACTCGTCGGAGAGGCCCTGGCGCAGCAGCTTGACGGCCACCGGGCGGCTGAGCCCGGCCGCCCCGAGCTGGGTGGCGCGGTAGACCTGGCCGAACCCACCCTCGCCGAGGAGGCTCTCCAGCCGGTAGTTGCCGAGGGTGCTGCCCGGCCTGATCACGTCCCCAGTATCCACCATTACCCTGGCCAGCGCCACGCGGGCGCAGGCGCAGACGGTGGCGCGGGCGGCGTTGGATGGTGTGGCGTGCGTCCACACCGGCTCCGCACTATAGTAACCGGCCGGTGGCGAGGACCACCGAGACGAGGAGGACGACGATGCCGATGATCCGCGTGCAGCTCTCGCCCAGGCTCGCCGACGACGCCCGCGCCGCGCTGATGAAGCGCCTCTCGGCGACGGTCGCCAGCGGCCTCGGCAAGCCCGAGTCGTACATGATGGTGGTGCTCGAGGCTGGCGTGCCCATGCTGATGGCGGGCAAGGCCGACCCCGCCGCGCTCGTCGAGGTGCGCTCGGTGGGCACCATCAGCGGCGGCGCCGCGAGCGACCTCTCCGGCAAGCTCAGCGCGCTCCTCACCGAGGCCGGCGTCCCGGCGGACCGCGTCTACTGCAACTTCATGGGGGTGCCCGGCGCCATGTGGGGCCACGGGGACAGCACGTTCGGCTAGCTCCTGGCTTTGCATCGAAGGTCCGCTGTTGCCAGCGAGGGTCGCTCGGCCGCGGACCCTCGTCGAGCGCCAGGAGCGTCCGCTCCACCCGCGCGACCGACGCACGACGAATCGGCCCGAGAGCCCTCCTCGCGCCCGGCGTTCTCCCGGTTCAGGTCCGCGGCCGAGGGGCCCTCGCGCATGATCGCGCGGGCAGCGAGGCTCAGTTGCTGAGGTGCACGCCCTCGCGCTCACCCACCGCGGCGACCACCTGGGCCACGATGCTGAGCATGAAGTCGAGCCTGCGCCCGACGTTCGCCTCCTCGAGGTAGCCCTGGCGGCTCTCCGAGTCGAGGAGGATGGTGGAGGCGATCAGATCCGCGAGGTGCCCGGGGTCGGGCTCGGCGACGCAGACCTCGGCGAGCGAGTCTCCTGACTGATCGGGGAGCCGGTGCGCGAGCTCGACCACGAGCTGCCGCAGCGCCTGCGTCGAGGCGAAGATTTCCCCCGGGGTGGTGTCGATTACGACGTCGTCGACCAGCACCAGGCGCACCGTCCGATAGGGCTCGAGGGTGGGGACCTCCTCGATGATCTCCGCGCGCGCCCTGCCCTCGATGACGACCAGCCGTCGCCCTGACTCGAGCTCCTCGCTGCTCTGGATGCGGCCGACTCCGGCGATGCGGCTCAGCGCGCCACCCGGTCCTGCGGCCAGCACCAGCGCCACCATGCGATCGCTGGCGAGGGAGTCCTGGAGGAGCTTCAGGTAGCGCGGCTCGACCACCTGGAGCGGGAGCAGCGCGCCGGGGATGAGGACGGTATCGGCGAGCGGCAGCAGCGGCAATCGCTGCACCCGGACGCGCGTCGACCTGGGCTTGGGGAGGCTCATGCACGCTCATCGGTGCAAGCCCCAGACCAGCGCACCCCACCCGGAGGGAGAATCTCGCCGCGAGGTTCAGGCGACGCGGGCCGCGCCCCCTCGAGGAGCTCCCCACCCCGAGGGACAACTTCACCGATGGCGCTCGCCTAGGAGACCTGGTAAGGCTCCCGGGTGACCTTCGTGGGCCGGTTCTTTCTCGCGGTGCTCGCTCTCGGGTTCGTCGAGGTCTACCTGCTCGTCAAGGTCGCCGGACGGATCGGGTTCTTTCCCACCGTCGGGCTCTGCATCCTGACGGGCGTGATCGGCGCAGCGCTGGTCCGGCGGCAAGGGCTGCAGACCATGCGGCAGATCCAGGCGGACCTCTCCCGCGGCGTGACTCCCAGCGCCGGGATCGCCTCGGGCGTCGTGCTGCTGATCGCCGGGGCCCTCCTCCTCACTCCCGGCTTCCTGACCGACCTCGCCGGGGCGCTGCTGCTCCTCCCTCCCCTGCGGAGCCGCGTCGCGCGCTGGCTGCTCCGCCGCTTCGAGGGGCGCGTGCCGCTCGGCCCGGGCGCGCCCTTCCCTGGCCCTGGCCCTGGCCCTGGCCCCTTCCCTGGCCCCTTCGGCCCGGGCTCGGAGGAGCCACGACGGGGGGCGCCGGGGCGGGTGATCGACATCGATCCGGAGGACTGACCGGCAGCGTCAGGCCGAGCTCGCGCGCGAGCTGCAGGACCGCGAGCTCCTTGGCCCGCGCCTCCACGTCGACGAGCGCGGGCAGCTCCCGCCAGCTCGACGGGAAGTCAGAGACGTCCACGTAGTCCGCGTGCTGCCGCGGGTCGGCAGCGCGCCAGCCTCCCTGCGGCGAGGAGACGTGGAGCAGCGGCTCGCGGCCGGCGGCGGTCCAGGTCGTCGCGGCCAGCGTGGTCGTCTCGTCGATGGAGAGCAGGTCCGGGTTGCAGCGGTGGTGGTGCACGTCGTAGACGAGCGGGAGCCCTGCCCGCTCGCAGAGCGGCAGGAGGTCGCGCGGGGTGAAGACGTGGTCGTCGTTCTCCAGCGCCAGCCGCGAGCGCACCGCCGGCGAGACCACGCCGAGGTGGTGGTAGAGCCGCGCCAGCGCCGCGCTCTTGCCCCCCTGGCTGCCGCCCGCGTGGAGCGTGATCACGTCGGCGCCGATCCGCTCGGCGAGCGCGCCGTGGTGCTCCAGCTCGAGCCGCGAGGACTCGGTCACGTCGGGCCGCGACGAGGAGAGCGTGATGAACGGGTCCGGGTGGAAGCTGAGCCGCAGCCCCTGGCGCGTGGCGAGCTGCCGCGCGGCCTCGAGCTGGGCGAAGATCTCGCCCGCCGCGGTGAGCTCCTCGATCCGGTAGCCGACCTCGGGGTGGGTCAGGCGCGGGAAGAGCTGCGAGGAGACCCGGAAGCCGCCGATGCCGAGCGCGCAGACGGTCTCCAGCGAGCGCACCAGCGCCACCGCGTTCTCCAGGCAGAGCGCGGAGAGCTTCTTCTCCCGCGCGCGCGGGCCGAGCCCCTTCAGCACGCGCGCCGTCGTGGTGCGGTAGTGGATCGGTTGGGCGCGGAAGAGACAGCAGAGGCCAAGGCGCATCGGGTGCTCCGATCAAACCATGGTCCGTCGGCGCCCCCTGCGCATCCCCGGTGGCCTTGTGCTAGGATTGGCCCCTGATTTCGCGGACCACTGGACCCACCTCGACGAGCGCCCGCCCCCGGGCCGCAGGGAGCTAGACATGGCCACCAAGAAGACCGAGAAGCCGAAGAAGGAGACCGAGCAGGCGGCGGCGGCCCCGCAGGGGATGCCGATGGGGGCCCAGGTGCCAGGGATGATGCCGGGCATACCGATGCCGGGGATGATGCCCGGCCAGATGCCGGGCATGCAGGCGATGCCGGGGATGATGCCGGGCCAGATGCCGGGCATGCAGGCGATGCCGGGGATGATGCCCGGTCAGATGCCGGGCCAGATGGGCGGCATGATGCCGCAGATGGGCGGCAACCCGATGCTCGCCATGCTGCAGATGATGCAGATGATGATGGGCGGC
>JAKLHH010000286.1 GCA_022710245.1 Myxococcota bacterium | reverse complement strand
CGCGGCGTCACCGCGGTGGTCGACTGCGGGGTCGCGCCGGGGCTCTCCAACCTCCTCTGCGGCCGCGCCACTCACCTGCTGGAGAAGCCCGAGCGGCTGCTGATCCTGGTCGGCGGCCTGCCGCGCCGGCGCGTCTGGCCCTACGAGTACCGCATCGTCTTCTCGGCGGTCGACGTGATCGAGGAGTACACCCGCCCGGCGCGCTGGGTCGAGCATGGCAAGCTGGTGGTGAAGCCAGCGCTGACCGACATCGAGCTCGTCGACCTGCCTCGCGTGGGCACGCTGGAGGCCTTCAACACCGACGGGCTGCGCAGCCTCGCCTTCACGCTGAAGTGCCCCAACATGAAGGAGAAGACGATGCGCTTCCCGGGCCACGCGGAGCGGATGCGGATGCTCCGCGAGACGGGCTTCTTCTCCCTCGAGCCGGTGCAGCTCGCCGGCGGCGCCAGCGTGCGCCCGATGGACCTCACGCAGAAGCTCCTCTTCAAGGCCTGGAAGCTCCCCGAGGGCGAGGCCGACCTGACGGTGATGCGCGTCGAGGCGGAGGGCACGGTGGGCGGCGCGCACAAGACCTACACCTGGGATCTCTACGACGAGTACGACCCGAAGACCGGCTACACGTCGATGGCGCGCACGACCGGCTTCCCCTGCGTGATCGTGGCGCGCATGCTGGCGCGCGGCGAGCTGAAGCGCCCCGGCGTCCTCCCCCCCGAGCTCTTCGGCGGCGATCAGCGGTTCATCGACGCGATGATGGAGGGGCTCAAGCAGCGCGGCGTGGAGCTCTCGCAGACCATCGCCTGAGCTGATGGTGCACGTCCCCCAGCGGCGCCTCTGGCGCCAGTCTCATCACCGTCGCCAGCCTCAGCGGGGCGCTCGCGCCGGCGAGGCCCTTTCCCGGGGTGCCCGGTCACCGCTCCCGCAGGGGGCGCGATGATCATCTGGCTATGGGCAGGCTTCATCGCGCTCGTGCTCCTCTTCATGGCGCTCGATCTCGGGATCCTCAACCGCAAGGACCACGTGATCGGCGCCCGCGAGGCGCTGCTCTGGACGGCGATGTGGATCGGCCTCTCGCTGCTCTTCAACGTGGCTGTCTACTTCATCTACAAGCACCACTGGCTCGGGGTGGGGATCTACGGCGGCGAGCAGCTCGTCGAGCTCTCGAAGGACATGCGCACGATCGGGAGCGGTCCCAACCTGCGCTACCTGATCTCCGGCGAGGTCGCTGCCATCGAGTACCTCACCGGCTACCTGATCGAGAAGTCGCTCAGCCTCGACAACATCTTCGTCATCGCGCTCATCTTCCGTCACTTCGGGGTGCCGCTGCAGTTCCAGCACCGCGTCCTCTTCTGGGGCATCCTCGGCGCGCTGCTGATGCGCGGCGCGATGATCGGCGCCGGGGTGGTGCTGATCCAGAAGTTCTCCTGGGCCATCTACGTCTTCGGCGGCTTCCTCATCATCACCGCGATCCGCATGCTGATCTCGCCGGAGGTCGACCCCGACCTGGAGAACAACCGGCTGGTGAAGCTGGTGCGGCGACTCTACCCCGTGACGCCGAGCTTCGAGGGTCACTCCTTCTTCAGCCGCATCGACGGCCGCCGCGCGATCACGCCGCTCTTCCTCGTCCTCTTGATCGTGGAGAGCTCCGACGTGCTCTTCGCGGTGGACTCGATCCCGGCGATCTTCGCGGTCACCCGCGACCCCTTCATCGTCTTCACCTCGAACATCTTCGCCATCCTCGGGCTCCGCTCTCTCTACTTCGCGCTGGCGCAGCTCCTGAAGAGCTTCCACTACCTCCAGTACAGCCTCGTCTTCGTGCTGGCCTACGTGGGGGTGAAGATGGTCATCAGCCACCACTACCCGATCCCCGCCTGGACCTCGCTGGTGGTCATCGGCGCGGTGCTGGCGGTTGGGATGGTCGCCTCGCTCCTCTTCGGCGGGCGCGAGGACCCGCCCTCCGGCGGCGAGGGCGGAGGGGCACCGTGATCACCGGCACGGGAGACTGAGCGTTGAACGTCTGGCTCCAGGTGGCACTCCTCGGCATCGTCGAGGGGCTGACCGAGTTCCTCCCCATCTCCTCCACCGGGCACCTGGTGGTGGCCGCGAAGGCGCTCCGCTTCGAGCACGGCATCGGCGGCACCTTCGAGATCTTCATCCAGCTCGGGGCCATCATCGCGGTGGTGCTCTACTACTTCCGCGATCTCGTCGCGCAGGCAGCGGCGCTCGTCGGCCGGCCCAGCCAGCGCGCGGAGCCCGCCGGCGCGCGGCGCCTCTGGCTCGACGTGCTGATCGGGTTCCTCCCGGCGGCGGTGGTCGGGCTCGCGCTGCATGGCTGGATCAAACGCTCGCTCTTCAACCCGACGGTGATCGGCGCCACGCTGATCGTCGGGGGGCTCGCCTTCCTCCTCGTCGAGCGCTGGAGGCACGCGGCGCGCACCACCAGCCTCCAGACCATCGCCCCGCGGCAGGCGCTGCTGATCGGCGTCGCGCAGATGCTGGCGCTCATCCCCGGGGTCTCGCGCTCGGGCGCGTCCATCGTCGGCGGGCTCCTCGTCGGCCTCGACCGGCCGACCGCCACCGCCTTCTCCTTCTACCTCGCCATCCCCACGCTCGGCGGCGCGACCGTCGTCGAGCTGCTGAAGAGCCTGCACCTGCTCCAGCCAGGCGACCTCTCGCGGCTCGCCGTCGGCGCCGCGGTCTCGCTGGTGATCGCCTGGGCGAGCATCGGCTGGCTGCTCCGCTACGTCTCGCGGCGCAGCTTTGTCCCGTTCGGGATCTACCGCCTCCTCGCCGGCGCGGCCATCCTGGTCCTCGCGGTGCTGGGGCGCCTCTAGGAGGACGTGATGAACCGCAAGCTCCGCACCCCCCTCACCCTCGTCGCGCTCGGCCTCCTCGGCCTGCTCGGCGCTGGCCGCGCCCTCGCCGCCGACGGCGAGGACCTCCACGGCCGCTGGCGCGGCATCGCGCTGGAGCGCGGCGGCGAGCGCCTGCCGATCCCGCCCGAGGTCGGCATCATGGTCGAGTTCAAGGCCGGGGGCGTCTTCATCGGCACCATCAAGCAGAAGGAGAAGACCGAACGCAAGACGGGCACCTGGTCGGTGAAGGGCAACCTGCTGAAGACCGTGGTCGAGCGGAAGACCGAGGTGATGACCTACACGATCAAGAAGGGCGACCTCCGGCTGACCAAGCCCGGCGACGAGCGGAGCAAGGGCAAGCCGCAGGTGATGCTCCTCGAGCGCGTGAAGTAGCGCTGGCGCCCGAGCGTGGGCGAGGTGACGCGGCTGGAGGTGGTGGCGGGGATCGTCCTCAGGGCCGGCCGCGTGCTCGCCGCGCGCCGCGCCGAGGGGGGCCCGCGCGGCGGCTGCTGGGAGCTCCCCGGCGGCAAGGTGGAGCCGGGGGAGCAGGAGCCCCAGACCCTGGCGCGGGAGCTCCGCGAGGAGCTGGAGCTGGCGGTCAGCGTCGGCCGCCGCTTCCTCACCGTCGAGCACGACTACCCCGACCTGCGCATTCGCCTCCACGCCTACCTCTGCCGCGCCGGGGGCGAGCCGACCGCGCGCGAGCACCAGGCGCTCCGCTGGCTGGCGCCGGACGAGCTCCTGGCCGTGGCCTGGTCGGCCGCCGATCGACTCCTGGTGGAGGCGTTGCAGCGGGCCATCGCGGCGGGGGAGCTGGCCGTAGAAGGGCTGTGATCCGGAGGCCGTCTTTGCTATTGTTGGCCCGTGACTGACGGTGCCAAGCCAGGTGGAGGCGGCCCCCCGGGGCTGGCGGGATCGTACGCGGGCGGCACCATCCGGATGGACGCGCGGGACATCATCCGCGCTGCCCAGCAGAAGGCCCAGCGTGGCTCCCTCCTGGTCATCGCGGGCACCCCGGCCGACGTCGGCATGCACCTGGTGGTCGAGGACACGGTGGTGATCGGCCGCGAGCCGCAGGGGCTGCAGCTCCGGGACGGCGGCATCTCGCGCTCGCACGCCAGCGTGGAGCAGCGCGGCCCGCAGTACCTCCTCCGCGACCTCGGCTCGACCAACGGCACGCTGGTGAACGGCACGCGCATCGCCACCGAGCACGTGCTGCAGGAGGGGGACAAGATCTTCCTCGGCCAGACGGTGATCAAGTTCACCATGGTCGACGAGACCGAGGCGGTCTACCTGCGCCAGGTGGCGCAGCTGGTGGGCACGGACGACCTCACCGGGCTGATGTCGAAGCACCGCTTCGACGCCGTCTTCAAGGAGGCGGTGCGAGTCGCGGCGGGGACCAGCGCGCCGCTCGCGGCGCTGATGATGGACATGGACGGGCTGAAGGCCGTCAACGATCGCCACGGGCACCAGGCCGGCGCCCACACGATCCGGCTGGTGGGCGGCATCATCGGCCGCGTGCTCGAGGGCCGGGGCGAGGCCTGCCGCTTCGGCGGCGACGAGTTCTCGGCCTTCCTGCCCGGGGCCGATCTGGCCACGGCCTCCGCGGTCGCTGAGAAGATCCGCCGCGAGGTGGAGGTGCTGCGGGTCCCCTGGAAGGGGGACCAGCTCGTCGTCTCGATCAGCATCGGCGTGGCGGCGCTCGGTCCGATGGTCGTCGACGCTGCGGGGCTGCAGCACCTGGCTGATCAGGCGCTCTACCGGGCAAAGGCGGGCGGAAGGAACAGGGTCTCTCTGTGACCCGCCAGCGGGCGGGCACTGCCACTGTGCAGCCTGAAGGACAGTCGCCGCGCGCGACCCCGAAGGCAATCGCCAACCGGAGGCTAAGCATGCGAACCTGGATGAGTGGACTGGTCCTCGCCGTCTTCCTCGGCGTGACCCTCGGCTATTCCACCGAGGCGAACGCAGGAGCGAAGATCATCTTCTACCAGACCGGAGAGGACCTCTTCGAGGCAGGGCCGCTGCCCGCGCCCTACGACGCGAAGTTCCCCGGCGTGAAGGCCGGGTACAAGTGCTCGATCTTCGGCATCTTCTGGGCCTACATGCACATCTGGAACTGCGAGCCGGTGGCCTTCCGCGGGGACACCTACGACCGCAACCCCGAGATCGTCGGGGTGATCAAGGCGAAGTACAAGGAGGGGGACATGAAGGTCGGCGCGTGGAAGAAGCACGGCCGCTGGCTCTTCGTCGGCATCATCCTGGTCCTGATCATCGGCGCGGTGATGCGGAAGAAGGGCAAGGAGGCCGAGGGCTAGGCGGGTCCTCTCCTCGCCTGACGCTCACCTGACGCTCGCCTCACCCTCGCCTCAGCCTCACTCCGCGTAGTAGTACCAGGTGCCCGTCGCCGGGTCGTACCACTCCCAGTGGCCGCGATAGTCGTAGATCCACCGCCCGTCATGCCAGCGACGGTGGTGACCACACCACTCATCGTGGAAGTGGGCGTCGTGGTGCGCGAGCACGGCGACGGTGCCGATGACCGCGGCCGTGACGAGCACCGCCTGGAAGAGCCGCGGGGAGCAGCTCGAGGTGGCGAGGAGCGCGCTCAGCACGAGCGCGGCGAGGAGCTTCTTCATGGCCAGCCCTACTTCAGCGCGGCCTTGATCTTCGCCACTGCCGCGCGCGGGTAGTAGCTGCAGGCGCCCTTCTTCTCGGCCGGCTCCAGGCCGAGCGTCTCGATCGCCTTCTTCACCTTGCCGCCAGTGACCCCGAGCTCCTTGGCGATGTTGCCGGCAGTGATCAGATCGTCCTTGGCCATTCTCGCTCTCCGTCCGTGTGTCTGGTGGGTGGCTGACCTGCCGACTGTAGCACGCTGCCATGGCGCGGCAAGCAGCGCGCCGGCGGAGCGAGCCGGGCAGCGAAGCTAGCGCGCCGCCGCGAGCGCACCCCGACGGCGCAGCTCGGCCATCACCCGGGCGACGTAGCGCTCGGTCTCGCCGTTGCGCGGGACGTGGCCATGCACCGCGCCGGGTCCCGCGTTGTAGGCGGCGATCGCGAGCCGCGTCTGCCCGAAGCGCCGCAGCTGGAGGGCGAGGTAGCGGGCGGCGCCCTCGACGGACTGGCGCGGGTCGAAGGGATCGTCGACGGCGAGCAGGCGCGCGGTGCCCGGCATGAGCTGCGCCGGCCCCATGGCGCCGGCGCTGGAGATGCGGTGCGGCCGGCCACCGGACTCCACCTCGATCACCGCCTCCAGCAGGCCAGGCGGGAGGCGGTGGCGTCGCCCGGCGGCGGCGGCGAGCGGCCAGATCGGCTCGTGCTCGCGGAGCAGGCAGCGCGCCCGGTGGCGCGCGTAGGCGACCAGCGCGCGCGCCTTGTCCCCGACGAAGAAGGGCGAGAGCGGGAAGATGGCCGAGCGGCCGCAGAGCGAGACCGTCAGGTTGAGGAGCAGGAGCGGCGCGACGAGGAGCAGCGCCCCGAGGAGCACGCGGCGGTCTCGCAGCCAGCGGCGCAGCCCGCGGCGGCCGAGGAGGCGACGGAGGAGTCGGCGTGCTCTCACGGCGCGATCTTAAGGGCAGCGTCGACGGAGCACAAAGAATCGAGCCGGGCGCGGCGATCACCGGCCGCATCGCGGAGAAAACTCGCGCTCGCCCTGCAAGAACACTCATCCTCCGCCCGCACCCGGGCTGCCCTGGACAGGCGTGGAACGCCCGATGCAAAGGCCAGCGCGCTGGAGGTGAACGGCATGAAAGGGAACCACGCACGCGCTCGCGTCCTCACGCTCGCCGCCGGGCTGCTCCTGACCGGGGCGGTCGTCGCCCACGCGCAGTCGATGCGGCAGGGGCTGGGCAAGGCCGAGGAGGCTGCCCGGGGCACGGTCGCCGGCTCGACCCGGGACTTCCTCACCGGGGCGATCCAGAACCAGCTCGCGGAGTCGTCGCTGAGCAAGGTGGCCGCGCAGAAGGCGACCACGCCGGCGGTGAAGGCCTTCGCCGACCAGTCGCAGTCGCAGAGCCAGGGGATGCTCGGGCAGCTCAGGTCGCTGGCCGACAAGAAGGGCGTCCAGGCACCGACGCAGCCCTCGGGGCAGGACGAGACCGCGATCCAGCAGCTCTCCGGCGAGAGCGGCCCCGCCTTCGAGCGCGGCTACATCCGCGAGATGATCAAGCGCAAGGCCGCCGACGTCGCCTCGCTGCGGCGGCAGTCGACGGCGAGCGACTCCGAGGTCAAGAGCCTGGCGCAGAAGGCGCTGCCCGTCGAGCAGGGGCTCCTCGGCAAGGCCCAGCAGCTCGACAAGCAGCTCGGGGGCGGAGGCTGACCATGCCCACCTCGCCAGCCCCGCGCTGGCCGCAGCTCCCGCGCCACGAGGAGTGGCGTCCGACCCTCGAGACGCTGCAGCTCTGGACGCAGATCGCGGGCAAGCTCCGCCTCGCGCAGTCGCCCTGGATCAACCACTCCTGGCACGTGACGCTCTACCTCACCGCGCGCGGGCTCACCACCTCGCCGATCCCTCACGGGGCGCGGCACTTCCAGCTGGACTTCGATCTCGTCGATCACCACCTGGTGCTCTCGGTCTCGACGGGCGAGCTGGCGCGGATCGCGCTGCGCCCCCGCTCCGTCGCCGACCTCTACCGCGAGCTGCGCGAGCGGCTGCGGGCGCTGGGCCTCCCGGTGTCGATCCACGCCACCCCGAACGAGGTGGAGCAGCCGATCCCGTTCGCCGAGGACGAGGTGCACCGCGCCTACCAGCCTGAGCAGGCGCGCCTGCTGCATGGGGCCCTGCTGCAGGCGCACCGGGTGCTGACGGAGTTCCGCGCCCGCTTCGTCGGCAAGTGCAGCCCGGTGCACTTCTTCTGGGGCGGCTTCGACCTCGCGGTCACCCGCTTCTCCGGGCGGCTCGCGCCGCCGCACCCTGGCGGCGTGCCCCATCTGCCGACCTGGGTGGCGCGGGAGGCCTACTCGCACGAGGTCTCGAGCTGCGGCTTCTGGCCGGGCGGTCCAGCCACACCGGTCGCGCTCTTCTACGCCTACGCCTATCCCGAGCCGCGCGGCTTCCGCGAGGCGCGCGTGGGAGAGGGCGCACGCTACGACGAGTCGCTGCGTGAGTTCGTGCTCCCCTACGACCGCGTCCGGGAGGCTGACGATCCGGACCTCGCGCTGCTCTCGTTCCTGCAGGCGACCTACGAGGCCGCCGCGGACCTCGGCGGCTGGGATCGCCGGCACCTCGAGCGCGACGCCTGACCCCGAGAGCAGGACCTCGTCGGCGTGCCTTCCGGCGACGACTGACAGCGCCAATGTGGGCCCTCCATTGCCTCAATCCGCGCGGGTGGCTGCTGTGTGGCACGGTGTGGAGATCCGCGCTATCATTGGGGCTCTCGTGCCAGAGCTCGGCAGCGTCGGTCGCTTCACCATCCTT
>JAKLHH010000285.1 GCA_022710245.1 Myxococcota bacterium | reverse complement strand
TCGCTGGCCGCGCCTGCCTCGTCGCCGGTGACATCAGCCAGCCGTGGCTCGGCATGGGAGAGGCGCGCTACCGCGAGGAGGCCGCTCGCGTCAGCCACGTCTGGCACCTGGCGGCGATCTACGATCTCTCGGTGCCCGCCGCGGTCGCCTACCGGGTGAACGTCATCGGCACGGCCGCGGTCCTCGACCTCTGCGAGGCGTGCCCGAACCTCCAGCGCCTCGACTACGTCTCCACCTGCTACGTCAGCGGCGAGCGCACCGGGCGCATCCTCGAGCAGGAGCTCGACGAGGGGCAGACCTTCAAGAACCACTACGAGTCGACCAAGTGCTGGGCCGAGATGGAGGTGCGCCGGCGGATGGCGCAGCTCCCCATCACCGTGCACAGGCCGGGCATCGTCGTCGGCGACTCGCGGACCGGCGAGACGGACAAGTACGACGGTCCCTACTTCGTCATGACCCTGCTGGCCAGGCTGCCCCCGTGGGTGCCGATGGTGAACATCGAGGGCACCGCGCCGGTCAACCTGGTGCCCGTCGACTTCGTCGTGCAGGCCGCCGCGGAGCTGTGGACCAACCCCGCCGCGATCGGGCAGACGGTGCACCTCGCCGACCCGCGGCCGCACGAGGCGCGCGAGGTGATGGGCGCGATGCTCGAGGCGATGGGCTTCCGTCGCCCGCTCCTCGGCGTGCCGCCCTCGCTCCTCGACCGCGTGCTCGCGGTGAAGCCGCTGCGCGACCTGGTCAAGATCCCGCGCGAGACGGTGATCTACTTCAACCACGAGGCGCGCTACGACACCACGAACCAGGAGCGGCTCCTGGCGGGGACCGGCGTCCGCTGCCCCGACTTCCTGGAGATCACTCCCACGCTGGCCGGCTACGTCCGCCGCTACCCGGAGAAGCCCTTCCTCGACGGGCGGCGGTACTGACCGCGCCCCGCCGGTGCCGCCTTCCCCCGCCGGCACCTGACCCTGCCACCTGCTGCCTTGACTCCCCGCCGCCGTTCGCAGTACGCAGGCGCGGGAGGTTCGAACATGCGTGACCGTGTGTGGTGGCTGATCGCGAGCGGTGCCCTGCTGATCGCCGGCTGCGGCGACACGACCCGGCCGAAGAGCCCGGACAGCTTCGGCACCCCGTCGGAGACAGGGACGCTGATCGGGAGCTGGAAGCGCCAGACCAGCAAGTGCTCCTTCACCTATACCTACAAGGCCGACGGGACCTACACCGTGGACTCCGCCGACGGCGGCCGCCTGGAGGGGGTCTGGTCCGTCGCCGACAAGGTCTACTCCAACACCGCCAAGGGCGGGGTCGAGTCCGAGAGCTGCGTCGGAGTGATCAAGGACGTCCCCTACAAGCGCAAGCTCCAGTTCTGGAACGAGGGGACCACGGTCAGCTTCACCGACTACGACTTCAACGGGACCTTCAGCGTGGGGCCCTACTCCACCAACATCAACCTGACCAAGCTCGACTCCACCGAGGAGGAGCCGACGCTCTACGGCCGCTGGATCGCCTACAACAGCGTCTGCGCCGAGGGCCAGCGCGCCGGCGGCATCGAGATGCACGCGGACAAGACCTGGTCCTGGTGGGGCAACGGCGCGAGCTACACCGGCCACTACGAGATCGTGGGCACCACGCTGCGGCTCACCGTCGAGGCCGGCGAGGGGCCCGGCTGCGTCGCGGTCTCCCCGGGCAAGACGGCCGACTTCGAGAACTTCGAGATCACCCCCTACAGCGTCGCCCTCACCCGCCCCTGAGCGGCACCGACCGGCGTGTGGAGTGGTCAGGGCCGCGGGGTCGATTGTCCCCGGCGGCTCCACGAGATCATTCGTGTTCCACGCACCCGGCCACCGGTGCTGGCTGGCCTGCCTCTTGCTGTACCCCCGCCCATCGAGGAGGTGCAGCCGTGAGAGCGACCCGACCGCTGACCCTGATGCTGTGCGCCGTCCTCGCCGCCCTCGCCGTCCTCGGCTGCGGCATCGACGGCCCGAGCGGGGGCGAGCGCACCGCCGCTAGCTACGCGGACTCGCCCTCCTGCACCGCCGCCGCCGAGCGCCTGGAGAGCTGCTTCGGCTATCCGTTCCTCGAGAGCTGCGACGAGCAGCAGGCGGAGCAGCTGGCGAACCTGAGCTGCAACGAGCTCGCGCTGCTGCTGCTGAGCGGCCAGGCGGACGAGCTCGGCGTCGACAGCGCCCTGCAGGACCAGCTCCGCGAGGTCTTCCAGCGCGCGGTGGCCCAGGTGGTCAAGGCAGCGCTCCAGCCCGCGCTCGGGATGCTCTCGGCGCTCGACCGTCCGTTCTACCTCTCCCTCGGACGCGCCGGCACCGAGGCCGCGGCCGCGAGCAAGGCGGAGCAGCTGGCGCCGTTCCTCGCCGGCCACGCGGGCATGGAGCCGACGGTGATGCCGCTACCTACCGGGTTCGCCGTGGTGCACGGCCGCTGCCCGATCGACCTCGCCGAGGGGCTCGGCGACGTGGTCGGCGAGCTGATCGTGAGTCAGCCCGAGCTGGTGCGCCTGCTCGGCGGCTCGCTGGCGGTGAGCCCCACCGCGGAGGGGGTGAAGATCAACCTGACCCTCCCGCTCAGCCTCCTCGGCGTCGCCCAGACGGTGCCCGCGCAGCTCGGCTGCGAGCAGTAGTCTTCACTGCCGCTGCACGTCCAGCGAGTAGACGCCGGCGAAGGTGAAGCTGGAGACCTCGATCCGCCACACGCCCGCCTCGCCCGCCCCCGCCGTCACCGCCTTCACGGCCGGCGAGGTGCTGCCAACAGCGACGACCGGCAGCTTGGCCCCGTCGGGCTTGACCAGCGTGAGGTCGAGCGTCGCGTAGGGCGGTCCCTGGGCGGTAACGGTGAGGGTCTGCCCCTGGGCGAGCGAGACGCCGTAGCTGTCGAGCGTGTCGGTGCCGAGGGAGGCTCCGTCGGCGATGTAGAGCTCGCCGGTGCCCGCGCCGGGCTGGAGCGAGGTGGGCGTCCCGGCGACGTTGCTCGCGTCCCCGGCGGTTCCCATGTCGGCCTGCTGGCTGGCCGGGCGGGCCGCGACGCCGGTGATCAGCGTCTTCACCTCGTAGGCGCCGCTCCCGCCCGTGTGCGAGACGCAGAACCCGCAGGGTCCGACGGCGTGGATGTTGCTGGTCAGCGAGCTCCAGGTCCCGGTCGTCAGCGGTCCAGGGGAGCTGCTCGAGGTGATCGGCCCGGTGCCCGCGCAGAACAACGTGACGCCGAAGTCGACGAACGTCTGGCCCGCCAGCCCCCGCACCGTGACCGCCAGCCCCTGGCCGACCGAGACGGGCAGCGCGAAGCAGTCGCCGAGGTCCTGCGGCGAGAGGCTGCCGGTCCCGCTCGTGACCGAGGTCGGAGCGGCGGTCTTGTAGTCGTCGCTCGCGTCGCCCTTGAGGTCGAGGTCGCCCGCACCGACGAGGTCGCGGAGGAGATCACCAGCAGCGACCTCACCTCCCCCCGCGCCACGATCCGCGCGCTGGTCGCCGCCGCCCTCGGACCGTCCGAGGTCCGTGCCGAGCTCTGGCGCGCGCGCCTCGACGCCGAAGCCGCCGCGCACGCAGGACGCGAACAGCAGCAGCGAGAGCACGGGCGCCGACCTCGCCGTCACGCTGCACCATCTCACTCGCTCGAGCAGGGTCATTCGCCACACCTCAGAGCTCGAAGCAATAGATCGCGAAGCTCTGGCTGCACTGGTTCCATCAGTCCCGCATCGCCTCGCGCATCCGCGCGCGCGAGAACTGGAGCAGCAGCAGCAGCGGGTAGGGCGCGTAGAGGACGACGGTGATCACGCTCATCACCGAGCCGCTCACCATCCCGCGCATCATCTCCTGCACCTTCGCCTCGATCGAGCCCGCGCCGTAGGCCTGCTGGAGCGTGTCGTAGAGCGCGGTCGTGGCCGGAGAGACGATCACCCGCGTCACCACCACCGTGGCGGCGAGCCCGAGCAGCGCCCCCACGCCCCAGATCAGCGAGGCGCTCCGCGCCCAGCGGCGGTAGCGGAGCTGGCCGATGCCGATGAAGAGGAGCGCGATGGAGAAGACGATGAAGAGGATCGTCTGGATGATGGTGGCCGTGTGCGTGGCCGCGAAGTAGCGCGCGTAGGCCTCGCCGATCGCGGCGCCCCCCGACACCCCCGGCCGCGCGACGCCCATCGGGCTCGCCTTCATCATCGCCGCCATGCAGCCGCTGAAGAGCGTCACCACCACGGTGATGGCGCCAAAGATGATGGAGAGGATGCCGTAGACCTTCGGCGCGGCCGTGGACCGCGGCGCTCCCTGGCTCTGGATCATCGCTGCCCTCCTCGCGCTCCTCGCACGGGTGCCTCAGCTGTCTCTCGCGGTGGTGGTCTCGACGGCCGCGGCGAACTGCGCGTCGGGGACCGAGGCGAGCACCTCGTCCCGCGTCCCCTGGGTCCACGCCCACCGGCGACCGACCTTGGAGAGGATGCCGTGGCCGCCCTCCGCGAGGCGCACCACCCAGAGCGCCGGGTGGCCCTTCTCGTCGGCGCCGCGCCAGAGGACGCGCCGGATCGCGGGCGGCGCCTGGAGCGGGCCCTTCGCGCTGGCCCAGGCCGCGAACTCCAGCGCCAGCGCCCGCTCGTCGAGCTCGACGAGGTAGCGGCGCACGGACTCGCCGCCCTCACCGGAGAGCGCCTTGACCGCGGCCTCGACCGCGTCGCCGCAGAAGCTCACCGCGCGCTCGTTGTAGCCGCCGGGCAGGCAGCGGAAGGCGCCGAGCGCCGCGCGGACCGCCACCAGCGGCGCCGACTCGCCGGCGGGGTCCTTCAGCTTGCCGGCTGCCTTGCTGAGCGCCTCGTAGCCCTCTCCCATGCGCACCTTCTCGGGCGGCAGCGCCGCCACCAGCCGCTCGCGGAGCGCGAGCACCTCGCGGAGCTGGGCGAGCCCCTCCTCGAGCGCGGCCTGCTCCGCGGCCGGGACCAGGTGCTGGATCGTCTCCACCGTCCAGAGCGCGAGGCTCGTCGCCGCCGGGCCCTCCTGGGCGAGGATCTTCAGCGCCGGCCCGCCCGCGTGCAGCCCCTCGGGGCGCTGCGCCGGGTCCGCCGCGGCGAGGCCGCGCCGGAGCGGCGCGTAGAGCTTCCTGGCGAGGGGAACGGGCTTGGCGCTCGGCATGGTGACCTCCGCTTCCGGGATGGTGCTGGAGCGTAGTCCGGGGCGCGGCGCGCCGCAACGCCCCGCTAGGCGGCGTCGTTCGCCACGTAGATCAGCACGACCGTGATGTTGTCGTCGCCGCCGCGCTCGTTCGCTCGCTGCACCAGCGCGCGCGGGACGTCGGAGTAGTAGCCCTGGCTGAGGTCGTGGCGCAGGTCCTCGAGCGGCAGGTAGTTGGAGAGGCCGTCCGAGCAGATGAGGAAGCAGTCCCCCATCAGGATCGGCATCACCAGCAGGTCGACCTCGACGTCCCGCTCGAAGCCCACCGAGCGCGTGATGATGTGCTTGAGCGAGCTCTCGCGCGCCTCGGCGGGCGTCATGAACCCTGCCCGCACCTGCTCCTCGATCCAGGAGTGGTCCTCGGTGAGCTGCTCGATGCGATCGTCGCGGTAGAGGTAGGCGCGGCTGTCGCCGACGTGCGCGAGGTAGGCGCGGCCGCCGGTGAAGCGGAGCGCGGTCAGCGTGGTCCCCATGCCGGCCAGCTGCGGGTTGCCCTCGGCCAGGTCGAAGATGGTGCGCCCGGCCATGGTCGCCGCCGCGCGCAGGTCCCGCGCCGGCGGGGCCTCGGCCGACGGCCCGATGGGGACCGTGCCGGTGCCGTTCGCCGCGCTGGCCTTCACCTCCCGCTCGACGATCTCCACCGCGAGGCGGCTGGCGCGGTCGCCTCCCGCGTGCCCGCCCATCCCGTCGGCGACGGCGAAGAGGCCGAGGTCGGGGTTGACCAGGTACGAGTCCTCGTTGTGGTCTCGTTTGCGGCCGACGTCGGTGAGTCCCCAGGCGAGGAGCTTCATCTCGATCCCAAGGGTAGCGCGAGCGTGCCCCGCGCGCCAAGTATTAGAACTAGAACGTGACCGCCCGGTCCGAGTGGGTCTTGCCGTCGAAGGTGAGGAGCTTCCCCTTCTCCTCCACCTTGGTGATGATGTTCACCGGCCGCCGCCAGGCCTTGTAGAGGTTCCCCAGCGTGTCGTGCGCCCAGTCGAGGCGCAGGTCGACGCCGTCGTGCCGGTGCCGGAGCAGGAGCTCGCCCCGGTTCTCGAAGTTGCCGTCCTCCACCTCGATGCGCGGCTGACCGCCGTTGGTCAGCATGCCGAGGAGCTGCTCCTTGATCTTCTTGTGCTGGCGGCTCTGGATCTCCCAGCGCTCGTTCCGCTCGTTCCAGCCGTAGGTGTAGAAGAGCTGCTCGCGGCAGAAGTCCTCGGTGAAGAACTCGTCGATGAACATGATGTCGTTGTAGATCGCCCGCACCTGGAAGATCTTCTGCCGCCCGAGGCCGAGCTTGCGGTCCCAGCTCCGCTTGGCGTTCAGGTCATCGCACTCGTCCCACTCCTTGCCGAAGCGCCCCGTGTTCCAGCGCTCCTCGATGTGGCGGAAGAGCTCGACGCCGATCTTGTAGGGGTTGAGCGAGCGCCCGCCGAGGACGCCGGCCGCGTGGTCGGCGTAGTCGATCACCTCGGCGTCGGTGAGCGCCTTCTGCGTCATGATCGTCGAGTGCCAGTAGGTGGCCCAGCCCTCGTTCATGATCTTGGTCATGCCCTGCGGCGCGAAGTAGTAGGTCTCCTCGCGGACGATCTCCATCAGGTCCTGCTGCCAGGGCTCCAGCGGCGCGTGCTCGATCAGGAAGCGCATCAGGTCGCGCTGCGGCTGCGCCGGGAACTTCGGCATCGGCTCGGGCTTGTCCTCCTCGGGCTTCGCCTCGTCCTCCCGCAGCAGCTCGGGCGGGTTGATGTAGCGCTCCATGTAGCCCTTGGCCTTGAGCCGCAGCCCCTTCGGCCTGCGGGCCTCCTCCTCGGCGTCCCGCTTCGCCACCCCGGGCGCCGCCTCCCGCGCGATGAACATCGACATCGGGTCGACGAGGTTGTCGAGCGAGAGGCAGACGTCGATGAACGCCTCGACCCGCTCCACCCCGAGGCGCTCCATGTGGCGCCGGATGCGGGTGGAGTGGTTCGCCATCTCGTCGATCATCTTCCGGTTGGTCTTGGAGAAGTAGTAGTTGTTCTTGAAGAAGTCGTTGTGCGCGCAGACGTGGGCGATGACCAGCTTCTGATCGACGAGGCTGTTCCCCTCGAGCAGGTACGCGTAGCAGGGGTCGTTGTTGATCACCATCTCGTAGATCTTCGAGAGCCCGTACGCATAGCTCTTGGAGAGCTCCTCGTACTCCATGCCGAAGCGCCAGTGCGGGTAGCGCGTGGGGAACCCGCCGTAGGAGGCGACCTCGTTCATGGTCTTGTAGTCGAGGATCTCGAAGATCTGCTCGTAGAAGTCGAGCCCGTAGTCGCGCGCGTACCCCTCGATCTCCTTCTGGATGTCGTAGAGGTAGGGAGGCAGCATCATGGCTATTTGCCCTTGCCCAGGAAGGTCTGGATCGAGTCGACGATCGCCTCGCGTCCCTTGATCTCCGAGGTGACGAGGCTGTCCACGTCGTCGGAGAAGTGGTCCTTGAGGTCCTTCAGGAACTGGCCGCTCCCGTACGGGCTCTCCACCTGGCCGTAGCAGAACATGTTGGCGGCCGGGAGGATCTGCTCCCGGAGCAGGCGGATGCAGAGCGCGGTGTCGTCGACCGACCAGTTGTCGCCGTCGGAGAAGTGGAACGGGTAGATGTTCCACTCGGAGGGCGCGTACTCGTCGTCGATCATCTTGGCGCAGAGCTTGTACGCCGAGGAGATCATCGTGCCGCCGCTCTCCCGGGTCTTGAAGAAGGTGTCGCGGTCGACCTCCTTGGCGGTGGCGTCGTGGATGATGTAGCGGGACTCGATGCCGTCGTACTGCGAGCGGAGCCAGGTGTCGATCCAGAAGGACTCGATGCGCACGATCTCCTTCTGCTCGTCGCCCATCGAGCCGGAGACGTCCATGATGTAGATGATCACGGCGTTCGTCTCCGGCAGCGACTCCTCCTTCCAGCTCCGGTAGCGCTTGTCCTCGCGCACCGGGATGATGACCGGCTTGTCCGGGTTGTAGATCCCCATGGCGATCTGGCGCCGGAGCGCGCGCTTGAAGGTGCGCTTGAAGTGCCGGAGCGACTCGGGGCCGGTGAGCCGGATGGAGGTGAAGCGGTCCTTCTTGGTGACGATGGTCTTGCGGCCCTTGGGCTGGATGTGCGGGAGCGCGAGCTCCTCGCCG
>JAKLHH010000284.1 GCA_022710245.1 Myxococcota bacterium | reverse complement strand
CTTCGCCTCGAGAGGGAGATCTCCGACCTCGTGCTCGACCCGCTGCGTCCTCTCGGCCAGCGCCGCCTCTTCGCGGTGGAAGACCGAGCCATCACTGGCCTGAAACGGGAGCAGCCAGTTGCAGGCCCCGAGCCAGAGCAGGCCGAGCGGGAGCAGGCGTCGGATCATCTCCTCGGATCGTAGCAGATCCGGACGCGAGACGGCGAAGGTAGGCTCAGAGCACCTCGACCCGGAGCGGCCGGCTCTCGGCGCGGTGCTCGGGCTGGTAGTACTCGTAGACGCTCGACGGGCGCGCCTGCACCCGCAGAGGGAACCGGGCGTCGAGCCGCAGCGTGAAGCGCAGCGTGCGGCGCGCGGGGAGCTCGCCGAGGTAGAGCACCGCGTGGTCGCCGCGGTGCTGGGCCTTCTCGATCTGGCGAGCGCGGACGAGGGCGCCGAGGGCTTCGGGGTCGAGCTCGAGGCCAGGCGGCAGGCCGACGCTGACGAGCGGCATCGGGATCGCGCGCTGGCTCCGGTTGGCGATCTGCACCGCCAGGGTCGCGGCCTGCCCGGTGCGCAGTCGCGCCCGGTCGAGCGCGGTGGAGATGGCGAGCGCTCCGGCGGGCTGCTCGCCCGAGCGCGGCTCCCAGTAGCGGGCCACGAGCTGGTACTGGGCCGCGCCGCGGCCGGCGAAGCGCAGCGTGACCCGGTGCTCGCCGGTCGCGGCCGCCTCGGCGAGGGCCAGGTGGTGGACGCGATCGACGCCGTCGAGGCGCAGCCGCTGCTGAGGCCGTCCGTCGACGAGCACCTCCAGCGTGCCGCGGGGGGGCTGCGCCGTGCGCTGGTGGGCGAGGATCGCGCGCAGCGAGAGGATGGTGGCCTGCGTCGAGTGCCAGGCGCCGCGGCTGTCCTTGGCCGCGACCAGCGTCTCGATCAGGGGGCGCGTCTGGTGCAGCCGCTCGCCGCGACCGGCGAGGGCCAGCGCGGCGAGGGCGATCGTCTCGATCTCGCCGCTGCGACCGGCGCCGTGGGTCAGCGTCGCCGCTGGAGGGGGGAAGCTGACGCCTCCAGCCTCGCGCCCGAATTGCGGCGGTCTCATCCCGGAGCGGCCGGAGGCCGCGAGGACCCGCAATTGCCAGAGGCGGTCGAGGGTCGCCGCCAGCAGCGCGTCGGCGCCGCGGACGGCGCCGAGGAGGTTCGCCAGCAGCGCGAGGGTGTAGGGGTCGCGCGCCTCCGCGGCGTGCGCGCGGAGGTAGGCGAGCGCCCGCTTCAGCGCCGGGCCCTGGTAGCCGCCGCGCGCGAGCGCCTGCGCGATATAGGCGGTGATCCGCAGCCGGTCCCGCGTGAGGTGGTTGACGACGCCGTCGAGGTAGTACTGCGCATCGGGCGCCCAGCTCCCCTCGGCGGTCTGCCGCGCGGCGAGCCAGCGCTGGGTGCGCGCGACGAGCTGCGGGTCGATCGGATGGACCCGCGCGAGGTCGGCGAGCTCGAGGAGGCCGTAGGCGGTCAGCACCTGGTTGGCCGGTGCGTGACCGAACCAGGAGAAGCCGCCGCCGCTCACCTCGAAGGTGAGGAGCCGCTGGTAGCCGGCGGCGATGTAGCGGCGGGCCCGCGCCTCCAGGGCCGTCGTGGCGCCACCCGTGCGGCGCAGGTAGTCGAGGATCAGCGCGTTCGGGTAGAGCGTGGAGGAGGTCTGCTCGAAGCAGCCATCGGGCATCTGCAGCATCCCCTCGAGCCCGTCGAGGGTCGCGCTGAGCGGCCCCGGCTGGATCGCGAGGGTGACGCTGGCGGTGCCCGCGATCGCGCTCCGCGGGATGGTGAGCTCCTGGCTCACCCCGCGGCCGATCGCCCCTGCCCGCGAGATCGCCCGCTCGCGGCCGTCTGGCTCGACGCGCGTGCGGCGCAGCACGGCGTCGGCCACCCGCTCGCCCGCCCGGGAGGTCGCCTCGGCGTGGATCGTGAGGGCCTGCTCACCGAGGCCGCGGGCGAGGACGGGGAAGTGCTGCACCACCACCTGCGCGGGCGGTACGGTGACCTCGCGCGCGGTGGGGCCCTGGGCGAGGAGGCCGCTCCCCGCCTCGAGGCGCAGTCGCACCCGCTGCGGCGTCTTCAGGTAGTTGTAGATGGTGACCGGCAGGTGCAGCTGATCCCCGGCGGTCAGCGTCGGGGGGAGCTCGAGGTCGACGAAGAAGGGCTGGAAGACGCGGAGGTCGAGGCTGGTCCGCCCGTGCAGCCCGTCCCGGGAGCTGGCGCTGGCGAAGATCCGCCAGGTGGTGATGCTGTCGGCGAGCGGCACCTCGAGGCTGGCGCGGCCCTGCCGGTCGGTGATCAGCTCCGGCCGCCAGAGCAGCGTCTCCGGGAAGCGCGAGCGGAGGAGCACCGGCTCCCGCTGCGGACCGCCCGGGAGCCTGCTCCCGTGCGCCGCGGCCCTGCCCATCACCACGCTCGGGGCCGAGGCGGAGCGGCCGTAGAGCGAGCCCATGCCCGAGCCGTAGCCGACGCTGCCGCGGCCGAGCCCGGTCCCGCCCACCTCGATCCAGTCGCCCACCGGTCGCACGTCGTCGTCGGTCCCGGCCTTGCCGTCGGGGCCGACGGAGAAGACCTCGTAGCGGGTGAGGAGCTCTCCATCATAGAAGAAGCGCTTTGCGTCGCGGCGCACGCGGTAGGCCTGCCCCCAGGGGTCGAAGGGCGCCAGGCGGCGCCCCTGCGGGAGGCGGCGCAGCCTCGCGAGGATGTCGCGCGGGATGATCAGCGGCCGCGGCCCCTGCCAGCGGCGCCCGACCCCCTCGTGGACGAGGCCCAGCCGGCGCTCGTTCTCTCGGAGCAGCTCGTAGAGGCGCTCGAGGTTCGCGGGCGCGGCCTCCTCGGCGAGGGTGGCGAAGGAGAGCTCGTGGCCCTCGGCTCTGAGGTGCTCCGCGCGCACCTCGCGGGCGAAGGGGTCGACGCGCAGCGACGCCGGCACGCGGCCAGCGGCGATCAGGCGAGGCACCAGCTGCGGGTGGAAGTCCCAGCCGCTCGAGGTGCGCTGCCCGACGTCGAGCTGCCCCACCGCGCTCCGGGCTGCCTCAGCCAGCCTCTCGGCCTGCTCCTTCCAGCGCTCGGCGCGGGCGCTCCACGGGCTCGTCTCCCAGACGGCCCCCGAGGGCGGGGTGAGCGCGGTGAGGAGGAGCTCCGCGGCGCGCTGCCGGTGCGGCGCGGTCGGCTCCGCGAGCCACGAGGCCAGGCCGCGCCCGCCCGGGGCCCCCTCCAGCCCGCGCGCCGGCCCTCGGGCATGGTCGGCGAGCGCGAAGAAGACCTCGGCGTCCTCCGGCGCGTGCTCGGCGAGCGCCAGCACCGCCACGTCGAGAGCGTGCAGCCCGAGCGCGGCCTGCACCGGCTTGCCGCTCCCGCGCTCTCTGACCTGCAGGGAGACCCGCGCGGTCTCGCCGGGCCGGTGCTCGTCACGCTCGAGGCGCGCGCTGACCTCGAGCTGCTCGGGCGGCTCGAGGTAGGCCGCGCGCACCGCGC
Organism: Myxococcota bacterium; assembly: GCA_022710245.1. The sequence continues at coordinate 4,790 of JAKLHH010000284.1, read as the reverse complement.
TGACGCGCGCACCCTGGGAGAGGACGCGGTAGCCGCGCAGCGCGACGAGGCCGCTCAGGCGCCGGTCCGGCCGCACCAGGAAGCGCGCCACCCCGGCGCGCATGGGCTGCGCCAGGCTGAGCAGGGTCTGGGCGTCCCTGAGGAGGTCGAGGTAGGCGCGCTCGCCGTCCCTGGCTCCCGGCGCGTGCACCTCCACCGCCAGCGAGCCGCCGCGAGGCACCAGCGCGGGCGAGGGCGTCACCTGCACCGCCTCGGACGCGATGGGGACGCAGCGGCGCAGCTCGCGCGCGTTGCCGAGCCGGTCGACGACGGAGGCGGTGAGCTCCATGCCCTGGCGGCGCCACTGCCGGCAGCTGCCGCGGGTGCCCGCCACCACCTGGAAGGTGGCGCTGCCGAGCGCGTCGGTCACCCCCGTCTGGCGCACGCCCTCGCCGCGCAGCTCCGCCCGCGCGCCGCGTGCCGGCACCCCGTCATAGCCCGCCGCGATGACGTGGACCTGGGTGGGGGCGCCGGGGACGAGCTCGCCCCCGGCCACGGCGAGCGCCAGGCGCAGGCTGAGCTGACCGAGCGGGGCGGAGGCGAGCCCGCGGGCGCTGTGGCCCGCCTCGGTGGTGACCCGCGCCTCGACGCGGACCTCGCCGTCGGTGCAGGCGCTGTGCGCGCGGCAGCGGGGCAGCCTGAGGGAGAAGGGCGCCTCGCCGCGCTCGTCGGTGACCGCGCGGAGCGCGTGCGTCTCCTTGACGCAGCGCCAGCTCTCGGAGAGCCGGTAGCAGAGCTCGGGCTTCACCTCGAGGGCGACCGTCCCTCGCGCGACCGGCTTGCCGAAGGTGTAGCGGGCGCTCGCGGTGCCGCGGAGCTCCTCGCCAGGACGGTAGAAGCGCCGCTCGAGCGTGACGGAGACCTCGAACCTCGGCAGCTGGTAGCGCTTCACCTCGACGCTGCGCGAGGACGCGCCGTCGTCCCCGTCGCCGAGGACGGCGGCCTCCAGGCGGTAGGCGCCGAGGTTCACCTCGTCGGCGAGCGTGAAGTCCGTGGAGGCGATGCCGAAGGGAGAGGTGGTGCGGGTCTCGAGGAAGACGCGCGTCCCGCGCGGGTCGAGGACGCTGAAGCGCAGCGGCCTCCCGGCCAGCGGCCGTCCATCGAGGCTGCGCATCGCCAGCGCCCGCAGGTGGATCACCTGCCCCGGCTGGTAGAGCGCCTTGTCGCTGGTGAGGAGCACGCGGCCGCCGGGGACCAGCGTCACCTCCTCGCGCTCGATCCCCTCGCCCAGCCGCGAGCGCGCGCGGGCCTCGAGCCGGTAGCGGCCGGGCCGCAGGCGCGGCACCGTGAAGCGGAGCCCTGCCTCCCCGCTCCCGTCGCAGCGCTGCGAGGTGAGCTGCACGTGCTGCCCGCGCGAGCGGAGCGAGAGCGTCACGGTCGCTCCAGGCAGCGGGCCGGAGCGCGTGGGGCTCGAGGCCCAGTGCACGGCCACGCGGTAGGCAGCCTGCGTGCCCGGCACCAGCTCGACCGGGCCCAGGAGGTAGATGCCGGTCGCCGCGCGGGCGGGGAGGGGAGCTGGGGCGGCGTCGAGGGAGAGAGGGAGCCACGCGAGCGCACAGAGGACGAGGGCTCGCGCCGCGGCGCGTCCGTGGATCGTCATGATTCTCCTCGGGGGTGCTGGCCACCTCCTCCGACACCGGACGCAGCGCCAGGTTCCCGACCTTCTGCGCTCCGCTCAGGAGCAGCGGCGCGGAGTCCTACCGGGGGACCGTCGCCGCCCGCGCCACCGACTCGATGGCGACGGCGGCCACCGCCGCCCCGTAGTCGAGGTCGATGTTCTCCATCGTGTCGTGCGTGTCGTGGTAGCCGCGATCTTCCGCCGGTGCGGCCCTCGGTGCAATCGCGAACCCCTCGTGGGTGCAGGGGATCGCGGGTTGAGGCCCGCGGCCGTTGTAAAACAGACAAATGTCTGCATATGATGAGGAAGAGCGGAGGCCGCCATGCGCTACTACACCGAGTCCGAGGCAGCGGTCGTGAGCGGGGTCAGCGCCGATACCATCCGGGCGCTGGCGCGGAAGGCTCTGGTCGAGGCCCAGCACCTCGAGGGACGCTGGCTCCTCAGCGAGCAGGCGGTCGAGGAGCTCCTCGACCTGGCCGAGGCGGAGGACGAGCCAGGCGACGAGGAGGAGCCGGCGCCGTGCGCGGCGCTCGCTCGGCGGGCGGCCTGAGCCAGGGCAATACCAGACAGATGTCTATCGCCGGCGGTAGCGCGCCAGCAGCGCGCGCCCGGCCTCGATGCTGTCGACCGGGATGACGCAGGTCACCGTCGCCTCGGTGGCGGGCAGGCGAACGCAGGAGACGGTCCGCGCGGGGCGGCGCTGGGGCTCGAGGGCGGCCGCGTAGAGCGCGCCCGGCTGGCCCCGGAGGTAGCTCGGGCACTCGCCCGCGAACAGCGGGCAGGACGTGCTGGCGCGGCGCAGCCCGGGGCGCGCGCTGGCGACCACCTCGTAGACGACCTGGAGGTGCCCGACGCCGGAGCAGTCGGGCGCCGCGGCGCGGAGGCGCACCACGGCCAGCGTCGGGCGGTCTCGCAGGCACGCGTCGGCGTCGGGGTCTGGCGGCGAGGGCGCGCTCGCCGGCCCGCCACGACGGGCGTCGGGCTGGCGCCTCGCCGGCGCCGACGCAGGGGGGGCGGTGCCGCTGGCCGGGGGCGCCGGGCGTGAGGCGAGCGCCGTCGGGCGCGGGAGCGGCGCGGGAGGCGTGGCGGCGGTGGGAGGCGCCGCGGGGCAGGCGGCGAGCGCGAGGAGCGCGAGGAGCGCGAGGAGCGCGCCGGGTCGTACGTCTCCTGCCGGGGACCGGGTGGCTGGCACGTCTCATCGTGGCTCGCGGGTCCGCGGGCGGTCAAGGTCAAGCGCGAGGACAACGCGTCGTCGCTACCTTCGAGCGGAGTCCGGGGGGCAGCCCGCGGGGTGCGGCTCCGGCAGCTCGACCCGGTGGTCGTGCCGGCGGGTGAAGCGGTCGAGCACCAGGTAGATGACCGGGGTGGTGAAGAGCGTGAGGAGCTGAGAGACGGCGAGCCCGCCCACGATGGCCAGGCCGAGGGGACGGCGCAGCTCGGAGCCCACCCCGACGGTGAGCGCCAGCGGCAGCGCGCCGAAGAGGGCCGCGAGCGTGGTCATCATGATCGGCCGAAAGCGCAGCAGGCTCGCCCGGTAGATCGCCTCGCGCGGCGAGAGCCCGTGGTCGCGCTCGAGCTCGATGGCGAAGTCGATCATCAGGATCGCGTTCTTCTTCACGATCCCGATCAGCAGGATGACGCCGATCAGCGCGATGATGTTGAACTCGGTGTGGAAGAGGAGCAGCGCGAGGATGGCGCCGACGCCGGCGGAGGGCAGGGTGGAGAGGATGGTCAGCGGGTGGATCAGGCTCTCGTAGAGCACGCCGAGGACGATGTAGACCGCGAGGAGCGCCGCGAGGATCAGGTACGGCTCGCTGGCGAGCGACTGCACGAAGGCCTGCGCCGTCCCCTGGAAGGCCGCGCGCACGCCGGCGGGCAGCCCGAGCCGCTCCTCGGCGCCACGGATCTGCTCGAGCGCCTGCCCGAGCGACGCGCCCTGCGCCAGGTTGAAGGAGATGGTGATGGCCGGGAACTGCCCCTGGTGGTTCACCGACAGCGCGGTGCTGGCCGGCACCACCCGCGACACCGCCGGCAGCGGCACCAGCGCTCCCCCCGCGCCCTTGACGTAGATCTGCGCGAGCGCGTCCGGGTAGCGCTGCAGCGCCGGCTTCACCTCGAGCACCACGCGGTACTGGTTGAGCTGGGTGAAGCGGGTCGCGACCTGGCGCTGACCGAAGGCGTCGTAGAGGGCGTCGTCGACCGCCTGCGGCACCACGCCGAGCCGCGCCGCGGTGTCGCGGTCGATCTCGACGGTGAGCTGCAGCGCGGACGACTGCTGGTCGGAGGCCACGTCGCGGAGCGCGGGCAGCGCCTGCAGGGCGCGCAGCACCCTCGGCGCCCAGGCGTTGAGCTCGGCGAGGTTCACGTCCTGGAGCGAGTACTGGTACTCGGTGCGCGAGGCGCGGCCGCCGACCCGCACGTCCTGCGACGCCTGCAGGTAGAGCGTGATGCCGCTGAGCTGCGCGAGGCGGCGGCGCAGGTCGAGCGCCACCTGATCCGCGCTGCGGCGACGCTGCGCCAGGGGCTTCAGCTGGATGAAGACGGTGCCGGTGTTCGTCGCCGCCTGGAAGCCGCCGCCGATGAAGGAGACCATGTGGTCGACGGCGGGGTCGGCGAGGACCAGGCGGTTCAAGGCCTGCTGGCGCTCGAGCATGGCCTCGAACGACACGTCCTGGGGCGCCTCGGAGAAGCCGATCAGCTGCCCCGCGTCCTGGTGCGGGAAGAGGCCCTTGGGCACCACCACGTAGAGCACCACCGTGAGCGACGCCGCCCCCAGCGTGACCGCCAGCATCAGGCGGTGGTGGTCGAGGACCCAGCGCAGGCCGTGGTCGTAACCGGCGAGCATCCCACGCAGGAGCCGCTCGCTGGCGCGGTAGAGGCGCCCATGCCTCCGCTCGGCCTGCGGCCGCAGCAGGCGCGCGGCCATCATCGGCGTGAGGGTCAAGGAGACCAGCGCGGAGATCGCGATGGCGGCGCTCAGGGTCACCGCGAACTCGCGGAAGAGGCGCCCGACGATGCCGCCCATCAGCAGCAGCGGGATGAAGACCGCGAGGAGCGAGGCGGTGATGGAGATGATGGTGAAGCCGATCTGCCTGGCCCCCTTCAGCGCCGCGCACAAAAAAAACTCACCCTC
>JAKLHH010000283.1 GCA_022710245.1 Myxococcota bacterium | reverse complement strand
CGCAGCGCGACGGCGAAGTGAGTCGGGTTCACCAGCACCACGTCCGCGCGCGCCACCTGGGCGAGCATGCGCTTCTTCAGCAGCTCGCGGCGCCGGGCGCGCTGCCGGCTCTTGATGGTGCCGTCGCCTTCGTGCTCGCGGTGCTCGTCACGCACCTCCTGCTTCGTCATGCGCATGTCGCGGTTGACCCGGCGGTGCGCGAGGACGAGGTCGACGGCGGCGAAGACGGCGAGGACCGCCACCACGCGGGCGCCCAGGGCGAGGAGGGTGCCGAAGAGCTGGGCGAAGATCGCCGCCGGGGGCTGGCCGGTGAGCGAGAGCATCGCCATCAGGTCGCGCGAGAGCACCTGCCAGGTGAAGCCGGCGATGATCGCCACCTTGAGCGTCGACTTGGCCAGGGTGAGGAGCGCGGCGCGCGAGGCGAGCATCTGCTTCAGCCGCGGCGCCGGGTTCATGTTGGAGAAGGTCGGGCGCTTCAGGTTGAAGAGCCCCCGGGTCTGGGCGAGGCCGCCCACGATGGCGGCGGCGGCGCCGGCGGCGGCGATGGGGAGCACGAACGCGGTGGCGGCGGAGACCGAGCTGTCCATCCAGCTGCGGTCCCAGAGGCCGGTGCGGTCGAGGCTGCCGAGGACGGCGCGGAAGAGCGTCAGGAGCTTCTCGCCGCCCCGCCCGACGACGAGGAGCAGCGCCGCGCCGGTCGCCAGCAGCACCGCCACCGAGAGGACCTCCGGGCTGAGGGCGATCTTGCCCTCCTCGCGAAACTTCTCGCGTCGCCTGGGTGTCGCTTCTTCGGTGCGGCCGTCGCGATCGCCTGCCACGTCAGCCTCCCAGCACCGCGGCGAGCCGCGTCGGCAGCTGCCTGAGCTCCTCGGCCAGCACGCCGATCGCGCTCGGCATCGAGGAGGTGAGGATGAGGACGCCGCCCGCGACGGTGACGGCGAACGAGAGCACGAAGATGTTGAGCTGCGGCGCGGCGCGCGCGAGGAGCCCGAGGCCCGCGTTGATGATGAGGAGCGCGGCCATCACCGGCGCCGCCACGCGGAGCGCGGTGACGATCGCCGTGCTGCAGAGGGGGAACAGGGTGAGCGCGTAGCGGGCGCGCGGCAGCACGGTCCCCACCGGCGCCTCGCGCAGGCTCTCGCCCAGGCCGGCGAGCAGGGTGTGGTGGCCGTCGAGCGCGAGCATGAGGAGGACGCCGAGCGTCGCGGTGATCCGCGCGGTCTCGCCCTGCGACTCGTGGGTCAGGGGGTCGACCACCTGCATGAAGGAGAGCCCCATCGCCATCCCCACCAGCTCGCCCAGCATGTCGCTGGCGGAGAGGAGGACGCGCAGGATGAGGCCCATCGCGGTGCCGAGGACGAGCTCGCCGATGCCCGCGACGATCAGCCGCACCGGCTCCAGCGACTCGAAGCGCCCGGCGAGCGGCGCCAGCGTCAGCGTCACCAGGAAGGCGAGCGCCGCGCGCAGCCGCAGGGGCAGCACCTCGCCGCCCAGCGTGGGCACCATGAAGAACATGCCGCTGCAGCGCAGGAGCAGGAGGCCGGCGGCCGCGAGCTGCGGCAGGAGGAGGCTCACCGTCGTCATCGTCCCACGCTCGCCGCGGTGGAGAAGATGGCCACCGTGAAGCTGATCAGCCGGTCGAGGATCCAGGGCCCGAAGACGAGCAGGCCGACGCCGACGCCGACCAGCTTGGGCAGGAACGCGAGCGAGGCCTCCTGGATCTGCGTCGCCGCCTGCAGCACGGCGAAGACGATGCCCACCGCGACGCCGATGGCGAGGATGGGCAGCGCGATCCAGAAGCCGGTGCTCATGGTGGTGCGGGCGAGCTCGATGACGCTGTCGACGGTCATGCGAAGCTCCGCACCAGGGAGGAGGCGACCAGGTGCCAGCCGTCCACCAGGACGAACAGCATCACCTTGAGCGGGAGCGAGATGAGCGCGGGGGGCAGCATCACCATGCCCATCGACATCAGGATGGTGGCGAGGACGAAGTCGAGGACCAGGAACGGGATGAAGATGAGGAAGCCCATGTGGAAGGCCGCGGTGAGCTCGGAGAGGACGAAGGCCGGGACCAGCACGTGCAGCGGCACCTCGCGCGGGGTCTTCGGCTGCGCGGTGTTCGTCAGGTCGAGGAAGAACTGCAGGTCCTTGGCGCGCGTCTGCTCGAGCATGAAGCCCTTCAGCGGCGCCAGCCCGAGCTCCACCGCCTTGTCCTCGCCGAGCTTGCCGGCCAGGTAGGGGGCGAGCGCCTCCTCGTGGATCCGCTTGCCGACGGGGGCCATGGTGAAGAGCGCCAGGAAGAGCGCGAGCCCGGTCATCACCTGGTTCGGCGGGAGCCCCTGCACGCCGATCGCCTGGCGCACGAAGCTGAGCACGATGACGATGCGGGTGAAGGACGTCATCAGCATCAGGATCGCCGGGGCGAGCGAGAGCACCGTGAGCGCCGCCAGGATCTTCAGGGTGCCGGTGACCTGCGTGGGGGCCGTCGGGTCGACGCCGCCGAAGCTGAGATCGACCTTGGGCAGGGCGGCGGCCGTCGCGGGGGCGAGGATCACGAGGGCGACGACGGCGAGCAGCAAGGGGCGGCGCATGCCGGTCGCTTTTGCAACCATGGTGCCACGGCGACGACGACGGCAACCGGCGGAATCGCAGGCCTCGCGGCGGCGGCGAGGCGGCGACCGTCAGAGCGACCGGAGGCGGGGGGTCAGCCGGATGACGGGCACGATCGTGGGCGGTCAGGGCGCGAGGCGCGACCCGCGATGCGGGCGACGCCGACGCGATCTGGACGCCGGGCGCTCGCGGTGGTCACACACGCCAGGATGTCAGTGGTGATCCGAGGCTGACGAGGGTCGGGGCGCGGACAGGCGCGCCAGGGCGTCAGTGGAGGGAGTCGGTGGGAGGCGCACAGCTGCTGCCGCCCCCGCGGCGCAGCTTGAGGATGCCGAGCGCCCAGTTCTCGTCGAGGAGCGCGGGCTCCTCGGCGACCACGCGGCGCGAGCGGCGGCGCGTGCCCTTGGCCTCGCTCTTCGAAGCCGGGGCCGCGGCCGCCTCGGCCGCGATCGGCGCGTGCACGACGGGGGCCGGCGGGAGCACGAAGGCGGGCTCGGGGACGGTCTCCAGGCGCGCGGCGACGCTCGGCCGCTCGGCCGGGCGCGGCGAGTCGGTGTTCTCGGCGTCCATCTGCGCCCCGGCGTCGAAGAAGTCCTGCTCCGCGCGCTCCTCGCGCTGCTGGAGCTTGCGTCGGCTCACGGTGCGCAGCAGCCGGATCTCCTTCTCGGTGCAGCCGAGGAGGAGGAGCTCGCCGGCGGCCTCGACCAGGAGCAGGCGGTGCTTGCCGGAGAGCATGCGGCAGGCGACGACCTCGATCTGCGTGGTCTCGCTGGCCGGGCCGCGCCGCCGCTTCTTCAGGTACCAGGTGACCGCGCCCGCCGCGGCCAGGGCCAGCGTGATCCCCCAGAGGGAGAAGGAGCTGCGCTCGGCGCCGCGGACCCCGCCCGGCGCGGCCGGCCTCGCCCAGAGGTCGGCGGCGCTGCCGCGACGGCCGAGCACGGGCGCCGGGGCCGGCGCGGGCTCCGGGGGCAGCGGCGGGCTCAGCTTCGGGGTCGCGACGGTCGTCGGCGCCGCGGCCGGCGCCGCCGGAGCGCTGGCCCGCTCCGCGTCGCCCTCGATGCGGATCAGCAGCTGCTGGGGCCGGGTCTCCAGCCGCAGCCGGGGCAGCAGCTTCTCGGCCCGGTCGGCGAGGCGGAGCTCGAGCTCCGCGTGCCCGCCGCGCACGGCGAGCCGCGCCTCGCGGATGGCCCCCTCGCCGCTCTTCAGCGTCTGCCGCTCGATCCCGGTGATGCCCGGGAAGCTGAGGATCAGCGTCTGGCCCTTGAGGACCAGGTTGCGCCCGCCGGTCTCCTCGGGCGAGCCCGCCAGGCGGAGCGTGCCGCCGGCGAAGGTCAGGGGCCCGAGGGCGTGGGCGGCCGCGGGGGCGAGCGCGAGCGCGAGCGCGAACGCCCAGACGGTGACCGTGATCCTGGCGCTCATGCGATCCCCTCCTTCGCGGCCTTCCCGGCGGCCTGGTGGATCTCGGTGATGCGCACGCCGTACCGCTCGCCGACCATCACCGCCTCGCCGCGCCCCACCAGGCGATCGTTGACGTAGATGTCGAGCGCCTCGCCGGCGGCCTTGGAGAGCTCGACGACGGAGCCGCGCCCCAGCCGCAGCACCTCGGAGATGGGCATGCGGTTGCGCCCCAGCTCCACCGAGAGCTGCAGGGGGATGTCGAGGAGGACGTCCATCGAGGTGAGGTCGTTGCCCGCGTTTGCATTGGTCTCCATCGCAAGCTCACTCCTTGATTGGCTGACTGATCTGCAGGCCGAGGCTGCCGCGCGCGATGGTCGGGGTGCCGAGGAACTTCGGCTTGCCCTCGACGAAGAGCGGGATCTCGGCGTCGACCGGGGTCTCCAGCGTGATGACGTCGCCCGGCTTGAGGGCGATCAGGCGGCTGACGCGGATGGGCACCGTGCCGAGCAGCGCGCTGACGTTGATGCGCGCGCGCAGCAGCTCCGGGAGCAGCACGCCGCGCGGCGCGTCGGTGCGCTCGAGCTCGGGCTCGGCGACCTTGAACCCGGCGGCCGCGGTGTCGATGGCGATCGCCACGCGCGAGCGGTGCTCGCCGATGGTCAGGCGGACGATGAAGAGCACCATCGCGACGGCGCGCGAGCCGCTGTTCTTCAGCAGGTCGGGCGCCTCGGCCTCGACCTCGGCCTCGAAGGGGCTCACCCGGTCCAGCGCCTGCTGCAAGGCGCCGAGGACGCGCCTGGCGAGGCGCGCCACGGTCCGCCGCTCGGTGACGGTCGGGTTGCCGTCCTGGCTGCGCTGCAGGTCCGGCTCGCCGCCGAACTGGCGCTCGACGTAGGCGCCGCCGAGGAGCCCGTCGATCGCCACCACCCCGCTGCCGGGGACGCTGCCGACGCGGACCCCGCTGACGAAGCGCGCGCCCTCGAGCAGGTCGGGGAGCCGCGAGCCGGGGATCACCTCGACGGCGTCCGCGCTGCCCTTGCAGGCGGTGCGGAGCTGCTGGGTGCAGATGCGCGAGACCTGCAGCGCGAGCCGGTCCGCCGCCTCCTGCAGCTTCGGCAGCAGCGCGAAGGCCTGGTGCTCTCTCGCCACCAGGTCGATCGTCTTGATCGCCTTGGCGACGTCGGCCGCGTCGGTGGCCTTGAAGAGTGCCTCTATCTCGGAGGCGCTGAGGATCGAGTCCATCGCCATGGCTACTGCGTCACGAATTCTTTGTAGTAGAAGGCCTTGACCTGGCCCTTGCCGAAGACGGTGGCCGCGACGTCGACCATCTTCTTCTTGATCACCGTCTTGGTCTCCGGCTTCTGCACGTCGGCCTCGCGCAGCCCGCTGAGGAAGACCAGGATCGGGTCACGGAAGCGGGGCATCAGCTTCTTCGCCTCGTCCTCGACGACCTTGGGCCCGAGCTCCATGTCCACGGTGAGCTTGAGGTAGCGGATGGCGCCCTGCTCGCTCAGGTTGACGACGAAGCTCTCCAGCGGCAGCACCGGCCCGATGGTGGGCTTCTCCGGCTCCTCCTTGGCGTGCGGCTTCTTGCCGGCCATGGCGAAGTAGGTGCCACCGGCCGCGCCGGCGGGGAGCAGGATGAGCAGCACGATCAGGATCATCTTGCCGCCCCCCTTCTTCTTCGCTGGCCCCTCGGCTTCCTTGGCCTCGGGCGCCTCTTCCTTGTCGGCCATCGCAGTTGCCTCCTCGTCCACCGGGCGCCGGGATCGTGACGCAGGGTGACTGGCGGCGAGAGGTGCAAGGGGGGTGCCCGCGGCCGCGGGGTAGATCAGGGTGTGTTTGCGGTGGGTTCGGTGGACGCCTCGGGAGCGAGCGTCAAAGGGACGTCGAGGGTCGGGGTCAGCGGGATGACACCGCACACCTGGCAACGCGTACTGGGTGGCTCCCGCAGAAGAAGCGGTTGACGCGGCGGGCTATCCAGTCGCGCGCAGAAGCGTCGCGTTTGCGGTTGACGCGGCCGGACGTCGCTTTCGTGCGAGGTCGCGTTTCGTGCTCGAAGGAGACGCTTCGCACAGTCCGGGGGCTTCGCGCCAGCTCCGGAAGCTTCGCGCCAGCTCCGGAAGCTTCGCGCCAGCTCCGGAAGCTTCGCGCCAGCTCCGGAAGCTTTGCGCCAGCTCCGGAAGCTTCGCCCACGGGATTGGAGCTACGACGACGGCAGCCATGCCCACCCCCGCAGGATCGGCAGCGAGCCACGGCAAGCCAGCGGCTTCGCCCGCGGGAAATAGCGCGAGAACAGCGAGTTGCGAGCCGGCTCCTGGGTGGGTCGAGGAACGCCCGCGGGCCGCCTCGTCTCGTCTTCCGCGGGAGTCCCTTCGTCGCGCGGTCGCACCTCGACGCGCTCACCGAGGTGATCGCACCGAGCACGAGCAACCGCGCGAAGCTCGTCGTCGACGCCCGCAACAAGGTCGACGCGTGGGACGAGCCGACCTTCGCGCGGGTGCGCGCGATCGGGCTCCGCTTTCACCCGGAGGCCGTCGACTACCTGTTCGCGAACGGGCTCACCGCGAGCCACAGCGTCCAGGCCGTCCAGGGGGTCCGCGCGCTGCTCCTCCGCCTCGAGACGCTCGAGAAGGGCACCGACCCGCAGCGCAAGGCGGTGGTCACGCAGGACCGCGACTTCATCGCCAAGCTCGCCGACCGCGGGATCACGCGGGCCGTCCGCGACGAGATGATGCAGGCCTGCGAGCTCGCCATGAGCCCGGAGGCGGCGCAGAGCACGACGCCGAACCTCGAGGCGCGGCGCCAGAAGCTGGTCGAGCTCAGGGCCTGGTACGACGAGTGGGCGACGGCGACGCGGACAGTGGTGAAGAAGCGCGCGCACCTGATCCGGCTCGGGCTGGCCAAGCGGCAGGTCCGCGACCACGGCACCGTCGACGAGACCCCGACCGCGCCGACGGACGCGCCGGTCCCGGGGATGACGCCGACGAAGTAGCGCGGCTCCTGCCCCCCCTGATCCGGCCCGCGAGGCAGCAGGGCCGAGCTCCGACTCCTCGTCTCACGACCACGATGAAGCGCCACCACCGCCCACGCCGGCGGTGGCGCTGACCTGCCTTGAGTCTCCTTCTTGTCCTGGTGCATGAGCGAGGAGCGCACGCGGATCTTAGTTGTCAGAATTTTGGTGTTGCATAATACGTTGATTGGAGTTGCGGTAATTCCGGCACCAACAACCTGAGGGAGGGACGCTGGCTATGCCTGCCTGACCGCAGCACCCCAACGATACCCGTTCATCTGGCCTCGCGGAACAGAACTGGGCCGGGGCAACCCGGCGGAGGGAGAGGCAGCCATGACGGTCTCCTTGTTGCGTCACCTGGTCGTGCTGTCGTCGGCGGCGCTCGCGCTGGTCGCCGGTTGCAGCCGGCGCGATCCTGCGGTCGGCCAGACGGGCCAGGCCTGCAGCTCGGGCGGCTCGGGCCCGGTCGTCTTCGCGTACCAGCGCGTCGCGATCGGTGCGCACGCAAGGATCTCGGGCGACCTCGCGGTGAGAGATAAGGAGAGCGGCTCGGAGATCGAGCTCGCGCTCGGCGCGCATGGCGAGGTGAGCGGCGCGCTGCGCGCCGACACGGTCTCGCTCGGAGACCATGATCGCGTCGACGGGCTCGTGACCTCGAACGAGCTCCTCCTCAGGAGCCACGTGGCACTGAACCAGCCGGGCGCGAGCCCGCTCGCGCTGCCGCTTCCGGACCTGACCCCGCCGGTGCCGACGGTGGGCCCCGGAACGCAGAGCATCGTCGTCGCTGCGAAGACGACGCAGACGCTCGTGGCCGGCGCCTACAGTGCGGTCTCGCTCCGCCCGGGCAGCGGCTCCAGGCTCACCGTGCTTCGCCTCCTCGGCGGCGTCTATCAGCTCGCTTCGCTCAGCCTCGAGGAGCGCTCGCGCGTCGAGTGCGCCGCGAGCTGCGAGGTACGCATCGCCGGACGTCTCGAGGCGGGTCGGCGGAGCGAACTCGGGCCGGCGCCGGAGGCGCTGACCATCTTCGTGTTCGCCACGGACGGCGCCGCTCCGGCCGCGCGCTTCGGCCGCGACGCGACGCTCGCGGTGCGGCTCGTCGCTCCGAACGGCAGCGTCAGCCTCGACGACAAGGACGAGGTGGTTGGCCTCCTCGTCGGCCGCGCGGTGATCGCGGGGGACCATGTGGTGCTCCGAGGCACAGCTCCGTCGCTAGACGCCGGCGCACCGAGGGACGGCGCGCGCCCCGACCTTCGCCGCGACCTCCC
>JAKLHH010000282.1 GCA_022710245.1 Myxococcota bacterium | reverse complement strand
CCGACCTGCCGCTACGGCACCCCGGAGGACCTCTGCTACCTGGTCGACCTCTGCCACCAGCACGGCATCGGCGTCATCCTCGACTGGGTCCCGGCGCACTTCCCCAAGGACGACTGGGGGCTGCGCTGGTTCGACGGCACCGCGCTCTACGAGCACGCGGACCCCAAGGAGGGCGAGCACCGGGACTGGGGCACGCTCATCTTCAACTACGGGCGCAACGAGGTGCGCTCCTTCCTGCTCTCGAACGCGGTCTACTGGCTGGACCAGTTCCACATCGACGGGCTGCGCGTCGACGCCGTCGCCTCCATGATCTACCGGGACTACAGCCGCAAGGAGGGCGAGTGGATCCCGAACATGTACGGCGGGCGCGAGAACCTGGAGGCGATCTCGTTCCTGCAGGAGATGAACGCGCTCGTCTACCGGCTCTTCCCCGGCATCATGACCATCGCCGAGGAGTCGACCGCGTGGGGCGGGGTCACCTCGCCGACCTACCTCGGCGGGCTCGGCTTCGGCTTCAAGTGGAACATGGGCTGGATGCACGACACGCTCTCGTACTTCTCCCATGACCCGGTCCACCGCGCCTACCACCAGAACGACCTCACCTTCAGCATGCTCTACGAGTACACCGAGACCTTCATCATGCCGCTCTCGCACGACGAGGTGGTGCACCTGAAGGGCTCGCTCTGGGGCAAGATGCCGGGCGACGACTGGCAGAAGGCGGCGAACCTGCGCGTGCTCTTCGCCTACCTCTTCACCCACCCGGGCAAGAAGCACCTCTTCATGGGCGCCGAGTACGGGCAGTCACGCGAGTGGAACGCGGACTACAGCCTCGACTGGCACGAGGCGGGCGAGCACTTCCACGCGGGGGTGCAGCGCTGCTTCAAGGAGCTCGGCAAGCTCTACGCGGAGCAGGAGCCGCTCTGGATCTGGGACGTCGAGCCGCGCGGCTTCCGCTGGATCGACTGCAACGACTCGGCGAACTCGGTGCTCTCCTTCGTCCGCTTCGGACCCAAGGGCCACGTGGTCTGCGTCTTCAACATGACGCCCGTCACGCGCCACAACTACCGCATCGGCTTCCCCGAGGGGGGCCGCTACCTCGAGGTGATCAACACCGACGCGGAGGTGTTCGGCGGTGGCAACGTGGGCAACTACGGCGGGGTGTGGACCGACTGGTGGCACTACCACGGGTTCGAGCACTCGGCCTCGCTGACCCTGCCGCCGCTCGGCGCGCTCATCTTCATCAAGGAGCCGCCGCCTCCGCCGCCCACGCCCGAGAAGCCGGAGCCGGAGAAGAAGTAGGAGCGGCGCCCCGCACGCCGGGCGGTGGCCGCCAGCTGCCGCGACCAACTCCGTTCGGCGCCGAGCTCGCCCGCTCAGCGCTTCTTCGCCACCCACTTCTGCAGGCGGGTCCAGTCACCGCCGTCGGTGAGCCCGCGGCTGGCGCCCTTGACCAGCTCGCGCGTGCCGTCGCGGCGGCGCAGGTAGATCTTCGAACCCTCGATCTCGATCTCGCGCGGCGAGCCGAAGTGATAGCGGCGCAGCGTGACCCCGATCAGGTTCTTCACCTGGAAGCACCCATCGGCCACCACGAAGGCGGGCATGATCAAGTAGAGGATGCCGATGAGGACGAAGAGCGGCCCGAGGAAGAGGCTGGGCCCGCGGCCGGCCATCGCGGCGAGGACCACGTTGGCCAGCCCGAGCCCGAGGATGATGCCGCCGAAGAGCTTGTTGTGTCCGACCTTGATACGCATGGCGGGTGATACTAGCGCCTCGATACGCGTCTTCCCAGGGGTGACGAGCACGCTCCACGTGTGCCTGGATTGACAGGCTCGATCGCGCCGCTACACTGACGCTGTCGCACTCACCCACTGGCGACGAGAGGAGGCCGACGATGCTTGCCCGCTCCCACGACCCGTCGCGCCTCGCTGCCCCCAGCCGCTAGCTCGCACGAGCCGAGCTCGAGCCCGCGGCCGGCGGCCGTGAGGCGCTCCCGACATCGCTAGCTGACTGACGCGCTCGGTCTGCGTGCGCTCGCGTGCCCGCGTGGTGCGCGCGCGGGAGCCACGCAGCGCTGCGCGTCGCCGTTGCCCCGACCGTGAGACGGTCGCAGGGCCAAGGGAGCATCATGTCTTCCAGCAGCAGCGGCCGCGCGGAGCGGTCGCGACCCACGTCATGGAAGAGGCGGGGCGAGCCGCCGTGCGCCGAGTGGCGCCCGGAGGACGGGCTCGATCCCCGCCGTGAGCGGCGCGCCGAGCAGGGCCGCCGCGAGCAGAAGGACCGCCGGCTCTGCAAGGAGGTGCTGCGCCAGCTGAGCCTCGCGCTGGCGGAGCTGGCGCGCGAGGAGTGGGCCGCCGGGCTGGCGGTCGTCGAGGTGCAGCCGGCGCCGGACGCCTCGCGGCTCAAGGTGATGGTCACCGTGGGCGGGACGCGCGAGCTGGCCGAGGCACTGGAGCTCGTGGCCCGGCTGCAGGCGCTCGAGGGCGCGCTGCGCTGGGAGATCGCGACGGTGGTGGCGCGGCGGCGGGTGCCCGAGCTTCACTTCGAGCTGGCGCCGGGGGAGGTGGGGCATGGCTGAGCGTGAGCGGGGACGCCGGGGGCGCGAGGACGGCGCGGCGCCGATCGAGCGCTGGCTCGCGGAGCCGGCGGGGCGCGAGGTGGAGGCGAGCCTGAGGCGCCTCGCTCGTCTCCCCGGCGTCCGCCGGCTGGCGGTGATGCCCGACGTGCACCTCGCCGGGGCGGTCTGCAACGGCGTCGTCCTCGCCAGCGAGGGGCTCATCTACCCGGAGGCGGTGGGCGGCGACCTCGGCTGCGGGGTCGCCGCCCTCGCGCTCGACGGGGAGGCCGCGCGCCTGCGCGGGGAATTCGCCCTTCATCGCGGAGCCTCCGAAGGAGGCGAGCAGGGCGAATTCGCCCTTCATCGCGGAGCCTCCGAAGGAGGCGAGCAGGGCGAATTCGCGCTTCATCGCGGAGCCTCCGCTGGAGGCGAGCAGGGCGAATTCGCGCTTCATCGCGGAGCCTCCGCTGGAGGCGAGCAGCGCGAATTGCGGCGGTCTCATCCCGGAGCGGCCAGAGGCCGCGAGGACCCGCAATTGCCAGCGAGGCTCCTCGCGGAGCTCTCGGCGCGGGTGCCCGCGAGCCGCCACCGGCGCGGCGGACCGAGCTTGCCTGCGGCGCTCGCCCTGGCGCCGCTCAGCCCCGGCCTCGAGCGGCTGCGAGGCGCCGAGGCCTGCCTCCAGCTGGGCACGCTCGGCGGCGGCAACCACTTCCTCGAGCTGCAGGCCGACGAGGACGAGCGCCTCTGGCTGATGCTGCACAGCGGCTCTCGCGGGGTCGGGCAGCAGATCCTCGCGCACCACCTGGCGAGGGCGCGCGGGCGTGCGTTCGCGGCGGGCGCGCTCCTCGGCATCGAGGCTGCGAGCCTCGAGGGGCAGGCCTACCTCGTCGACCACGACTGGGCGGTGGCCTGGGCGGCGGCGAGCCGGCGGCGGATGCTGGAGCAAGCGGCGGCGGTGCTGGAGGCGCTCCTCGGCGTGCGGGCGGAGTGGGAGAGCCTGCGCGACGGCTCGCACAACCTCGTGCGGCGCGAGCAGCACGGAGGCGAGGAGCTCTGGGTCCACCGCAAGGGAGCCCTCGACGCCAGCGAGGGCGCGCCAGCCTCGATCCCTGGCTCGATGGGGACAGCGAGCTATCACGTCCGCGGGCGCGGAGAGGAGCGGGCGCTGCGCTCGAGCTCGCACGGCGCCGGGCGGCGGCTGACGCGGGCAGAGGCGCGGCGCGCGATCTCACCGCGGCAGCTCGCGGGTGAGCTCGCCGGGGTCTGCCACGATGAACGGCTCGCGCGGCGCCTTTGCGATGAGGCGCCCTCGGCCTACCGGCCGATCGAGAAGGTGATGCGCGCCCAGCGCGAGCTGACGCGGATCGAGCGGCGGCTGCGGCCGCTCCTCTGCCTCAAGGGGGGGTGAGCCGGAGCGGCGCCGCACGGCGCAGAGGGCGGTCGAAGCTCAGAAGCGGTAGGTGGCGGTGACCGCGATCTGCAGCGTGTGCAGCGACTGGATGAAGGCCGAGAGCACCGTGTTCTCCGAGGTCGCCGCCCTGCCGACCGCGGTGGCGGCCGAGGTCGCCTGGAAGTTCTCGGAGATGAACACGCCGACCCACTCGTAGACCGTCTTCAGCCCGAGGTCGAAGTGCTGGTGGAGGTGGACGTCCGCCCCGAGGCCGCCGTGGAAGGTCAGCCCGCCCTGGAGGTTGCCCTCCAGCGAGTTGACCACCCCGCCCATGCCCAGCAGGATGTAGGGCCGCACCGGCGCGTCGAAGAGCAGGTACCAGCGCCTGCCGAAGCCGAACCGCGCGGTGACGAAGGTCGTCGACGAGTCGAGGTCGATCTCCTGCGAGACCTTCCCCGCGTAGACGTTCTGGACGGCGGGCGAGAGATCCTGTCCGCCGAGGCGGCGGAAGGCATAACGGTCGACGGCGACGGTGCTGTAGGTGTTGAAGGAGACCGCGGCCCGCAGGTACCAGCTGCCGAGCAGCAGCGAGAAGCCGCCGCTGAACCCCGCCACCGGCTTCGCGTCGAGCAGGAGGTTGTAGGCGCTGTTCGGGATGCGCGCGAAGAGCTTGCCGTCGGGGTCGTCGACCGAGACCGGCACACCCCGCGGGAAGCCTGCGAGCGGGATGCCGGTGCCGAGCTCGAGCTCGAGGCCGACCGGCAGGGCCAGGGCGGTTCGTGGGAGCGCGGTCGTGAGCGCGAGGAGCAGGAGGCCGCCCACCAGCGAGCGAGGGGGGCCGAGGCGCGGTGAGCTGGAGGTGTTGACCATGTCGCTCTCCTCGCCGCCTAGTAGTGGACCCGCGCGTGGAGCGCGACGCTCAGCATGGGCAGCCAGGCCACGGCCGCGTCGAAGACGTTCTTGGTGCCCGCGTAGCCGAGCGCGCCCAGGTTGGGGTCGGGCTCGGTGATCATCGCGGTGAAGCGGGTGTCGAGGGCGAGGGAGACGTACTTGTGCGCGAGCAGCTCGCCTCGCAGCCCGGCGCTGGCGGTGAAGCCATAGAGCGTGTAGCTGAGCAGCCCGAAGCGCGGCGGCTGCACCGCGACCCAGCCCGCGGCGAGCGGGAAGATCAAGTTGAACCTGCGCGCCAGCTCGAGGGTGAAGCGGTAGCCGACGGTGAGCGCGTGCATCGTCAGCGTCCCCTCGGCCTGCTTGTCGACGTCGGCCGGGACCTGGCCGCTCCCGCCGAGCTGCTTGTCGACGAGGTTGATGGCGGTGAGCGCGTCGTCGGGGATGTGTCCCTTCACCCGCCCCGTGCCCAGCACCGAGTAGGCATACCTGACCTCGAGGTTGTTCAGGGTGAGGTCCAGCGTGAACGCGCCCCCCAGGCCGTTCTCCATGAAGTACTTGTTCGTGCCCGATCCGAAGTCGAGGTAGTTCTTGAACGGGATGTTCAGCCCGCCACCGAGCTCGAGGCCGAGGCGGGCGCGCTCCGGTCGTCGCAAGCGGCCCTCGGTGGTGATGGCGGGCAGCGGCTTGGCCCCGGGCTCGATGGGGGCGAGCTCGCCTCCGCCTGGCGGCGGCGGGGGAGGTGCTCCGGGCGACCCGGGCGGCGACCCGGCCGGCTTGTCGCCGGGTGAGGGGGCAGAGCCGGGCTGAGCCCACGCCGGGGCAGCCGTCAGCAGGGCTGCCAGCAGGGCGAACGTCGCACCACGAAGCTGCCCGTCATCGCGAAGCGTCCGAAGTCCGCGGCCGCGCATCGCTGTCCTTCTCCTCGTCGAGGTGGCGGACCATAGTGGCGTGGGCCGGCCGACGAGACAAGCCCCTTGGCGCGACCCGATGTGGAGCTCGGGCGTGACGCGCGCGAGGAGGAGGGAGCGCTGCCGTGCTCAGCGCGCGGGGGGGAGCTTCGCGAGGAGGTGCTCGACCAGCTCCTGCACGTCGCTGCCGCCGTCGATCTTCACCGGGAAGGTCTGGCCCGCGTGCCAGAGGACGGGCTACACCGCCTCGAGGCAGACCCTCCGGCCGACCACTGGTACGTGAGCCGGGGAGAAAGCACGGGCACCGGCGGGCCGCCAAGCCGTGGCTTCATCCCTTCGATTGAGAGGTCACTCCGACAGCTCCCCCGACAGCTCACAAGCGCTGGTGTGGGGCAGGACCTCAGCGCGACGACGAGCTCAGCGGTGGGCCTCGTAGAGCTTGAGCGGCCCCTGCCAGATGTCGCTCGCGCCCGCCGGGGACCGCGCGAAGACGATGGTGCGCAGGTCCGAGGAGAGCCAGGGGTCAGTGTCGTTGGTCGCCGTGTTGAGCTCCACGATGGGCGTCGGTGCGGAGAAGACCAGCCCGTCGAGCACCTCGGTCACCGCGCTCAGGTAGAGATCCCGCAGGCCCTTGCCTCCCGGACGGTCGGAGTCGAACGCGAGGTGACGCCGATCCGCAGCGAGCGCCGGGTGCGAGTCGAACGAGGTCGAGTTGAGCACGTCGAGCGTCTCCACCACCCAGACGCCGGCGGTGCGCCGCCCGAGGCAGAGGTCGGTGGTGGCGTCAGCCCCGCGGTTGAAGAGGATCAGCTGCCCGTCGTTGCTGACGGTGGCCGGGACCTCGTCCATGCCCGAGTTGAGGTCGCTCAGCGCCTGGGGCGTCGACCAGGAGCCGCTGCGCGCGGGCCGGGTGCTGATCCAGAGATCCCAGCTGGTCGCCCCGGCGCGCTGGCTCGCGAAGACGAGCGTCAGCCCGTCCGGGGAGATGGCGGGAGAGATGTCGCGGCTGCTCGAGCTCAGCGCCAGCTCGGCGCACGAGCCCCACGGGCTGCCGACGCTGGCGCGCTGGCACCACCAGAGGTTCTCGCCCGCCTTGCCCGGCCGGCCATCCGAGGTGAAGTAGAGCTCCAGCTGGTCCTCGGTGAGGAAGGGGTCATAGTCGCTCGCGGTCGCCGGCGTGAGGAGCGCCGCGATCGGCTGCGCAGCGCCGAACGGCGGCGAGACGAGGTCGCCGGGCGTGCCGTCGGCGAGCGCCCTGTCGAGCCTCGAGTCGGCGGTGGCGCGGTCGTGCCCGGCGGCGCTGTCGGTGGCGCGGTCGTGCCCGGCGGCGCCATCGACGGTGAAGCCGGCCCGGAGGCAGGCGCTGGAGGAGAGCACCAGCAGGACGGCGAGGGCACGCAGGCGGCTCAGGACCCGTCCTCCTCGGTGCCTGGACCACGCTCGCCTTGTGAGCATGGGTGAGATCATAGTGGCCGCCCTCGAGAGCCGTCAATCGAGGTGTGGGGCGGTGGGGCGCGATCATCGATCCGGTGATGAGGACGGTCTGCCTGGCGGGGCTCGCGGGCACCCTCGAGGCGAGCGAGCCCGCGGCCGCCGGCGCGCTCTATCGTCGGGTCCTCGCGCTCCCCGACCACCGGAGGAGCCGCGAGCGAGCGCGTCGTGCGCTCATGCGCCTCGGCGGAGGACGCCAAATACGAGCCAGGTTGACCCTGCCGGCCGCCCGTTGGATCCTGCACTCCGTGCAGAGGCCGATCCTGAAGACGAACCACCTCATCGCGCTCCTTGTCGGGCTCTCGGTCGCCGCGGGCTGCGTCGCCCGCACCCCCATGCCTGCGCCCGCGTCAGCCGCCGTCCCTCTCTGCCGTTGCGCCGTCGAGGCGAGCGGCGTGCGCTACCACGCCACCGCCACCGTGGTCCGGCATGCCGGGGGATGGGTCATCGACCTCGCCATCGACGCCGCCTCGATCGACGGGGCGGTGCACGAGGTCCCCCTCCTGCCCTACCGCAGCTCGACCATCGTCGCCGTCGACGGGGCGGGCGCTGGCAGCTGCTCGACGCGGAGCAGCTCGGGGCTGACACCGCCGACCCGCATCGGGCCTGGCAGTCCGGCGCGCTTCACCCACCGGTTCGCGCCGGTGTCGCGGCCAGCCTTCGCCGCCGGCGCTCGGTTCCGCGGCGCGCTCGGCCTCTTCGACGTGGCCCGGGGACGCCAGATCGCGCAGCCCAACCTCGTCACCGTCGAGCTGCAGGTCTCGCGATCCGGTCACCCCGCGCTCCTGCTCAGGCCGGGCATGGACCGTGACCTCTTCGACCGCTGCGGCTGGCCCGAGGTGGTCTTCGAGCGACCGCTGCGGTCGACGTGCGACGCGCAGCGGAGGGAGTGAGCCGCCCAGCGCCTCGATCAGGTTCGCGGGCCGATGCGGAGCCGGTCAGCGCGCGGGGGGGAGCTTCGCGAGCAGGTGCTCGATCAGCTCCTGCACGTCGCTGCCGCCGTCGATCTTCACCGGGAAGGTCTGGCCCGCGTGCCAGAGGACGCGGCCGCTCCG
>JAKLHH010000281.1 GCA_022710245.1 Myxococcota bacterium | reverse complement strand
TGGCCGCGGTCTACGCGCCCATAGGCCTGCAGGGCGGCCTGACGGGCTCCCTGTTCCGCGAGTTCGCCTTTACCCTGGCCGGGGCCGTTACCATTTCCGGCATCGTGGCCCTGACCCTCTCGCCGGTCATGTCCGCCAAACTCCTCAAACCGGGCATGGAGGAGCACGGGCTGGCAGGTCGCATCTCCCGCGATTTCGGCAAGCTGCGCCGCTTCTACGGACGTCTCCTGGACGGCACCCTGAACGCCCGGCCGGCCGTCTACGTGATCTGGATCGTCATCAGCGCCCTGTCCGTGCCCATGTTCACCATGTCCGCCATGGAGCTGGCCCCGACCGAGGACCAGGGCGTCATCTTCGGCATCCTCGACGCCTCGGCCGACGCCACCCTGGACCAGACGAGCGCGAACGCGGCAGCCGCCAACAGGGTCTTTCTGAGCACGCCCGAGGCGAAGTTCACCTTCCAGGTCACGTTCCCCTCAAGTGGCTTCGGCGGCCTGGTCGTCGCCCCGTGGGAGCAGCGGGAGAGGACCGTGGCCGAGATCCTGCCCGAGGTGCAGGCCGGCCTGTCCGCCATACCGGGCATTCAGATGTTCCCGGTCACCCCGCCGGCCCTGCCCGGCGGAGGCGATTTCCCCGTCGAGTTCGTCCTGGCCTCGACGGCGCCCCAGGAGGAGATCCTGGAGTTCGCACGCCAGCTGCAGATGAAGGCCATGCAGAGCGGCATGTTCGCCTTCCCGCCGCTCATCGACGTGAAGATCGACCAGCCCCAGGCCGAGCTGGTCATCGACCGCGACAAGGTCGCGTCCATGGGCCTCAACCTCTCGTCCGTGGGCGGCGACATCGGCGCCATGCTGGGAGGCAACTTCGTCAACCGCTTCAACATCGACGGCCGTAGCTACAAGGTCATCCCCCAGGTGCAGCGCATCGACCGTCTGACCCCCGACCAATTGAGCAACATCCACGTGACGGGCCCGAACGGGGAGCTCGTGCCCCTGTCCGCCGTGGCGACCATCAAGGAATCCACCGTGGCCCGCTCCCTGAACCGCTTCCAGCAGCTCAACGCGGTGAAGATCAGCGGGGTGGCCGTGCGCCCCCTGGACGAGGCCCTGCGCTTCCTGGAAAACGAAGCCGCCGGCATCCTGCCCCAGGGCTACGTCATCGACTACACCGGCGACTCCCGCCAGCTGCGGACCGAGGGCAACAAGTTCCTGACGGCCTTCGGCCTGGCCGTGGTGTTGATTTTCCTGGTCCTGGCGGCCCAGTTCAACAGCTTCCGCGACCCCTTCGTCATTCTGGCGGGGTCCGTGTCCCTGGCCGTGTTCGGGGCGCTGATCTTCACCTTCCTGAAGATGCCCGACCCGAACCTGCCCTCGCTGACCCGCGGCTGGACCACGACGCTGAACATCTACTCGCAGATCGGGCTGGTGACGCTGATCGGGCTGGTGGCCAAGAACGGCATCCTGATCGTCGAGTTCGCGAACAAGCTCCAGCTCGCCGGGCGGAGCAAGCGCGAGGCCGTGCACGAGGCGGCGATGACCCGGCTGCGCCCGATCCTGATGACGACCGGCGCGACCATCGCCGGCCACTTCCCCCTGACGCTGGTCTCGGGGGCGGGCGCCGCGGCGCGAAACTCCATCGGCCTCGTGCTGGTGGGCGGGATGGCCATCGGGACCTTCTTCACCCTCTTCGTGATCCCGTCCATCTACATGCTGATCGCGCAGGTGAAGCCCGCGGCCGAGGCCGCCGCGGACCGGACGACCCCGACCGGCGAGCCGCTCCCCGAGGGGCGCTGACGACTCTCGGCGGGCACAGAGCGGCCCCGGCGATCAACGATCGAGAGAGGCGCGGCGAATTGCGGCGGTCTCATCCCGGAGCGGCCGGAGGCCGCGAGGACCCGCAATTCGTGGTAGTAGATCGGACGCGATGTCCGAGCGCCTGCGCACCCTGACCGGCGCCTTCTCCTGGCGCCTCCCCGAGCTCACCTGGCCGGTCGAGACCGAGGTGGGCCCGGGGCTCGGCGGCGTCATCGCCTGCGGCACGCGGGTCAGCTGGCTCGACCCCTCGAGCGGGCTCCTCCTCTATCGCGGGCAGCCGGTGGAGCGGCTCGCGGGGACGCTCGCCTTCGAGGAGGTCGCGCACCTGCTCATCACGGGGCGCATGGCCAGCGACGATGAGGCCGAGCACGCCGCGTTCGTGGCGAGGCTGCGGGCCGCGCGCGAGCTGCCCGCCGGGGTCAGCGCGCTCGTCGCCGAGCTCTGCGACGGGGAGGCTCGCCCGCACCCGACGCTGGTGCTCCGCGCCGCGGTCTCGGCGCTCGGCTGCCACGAGCTGGCGGCGAGCGACGACCTCGCGGGAGGCCGGCACTGGCGCGAGCTCCGCATCGTGGGCCAGGTCGCGGCGGTGGTCGGGCTGATCGCGCGGCGCCGCCGAGGGCTCTCCGACCTGGCGTGCGAGCCGGGCTGCGGCCTGGCGAGCGGCATGCTCCGCGCGCTCGGCGAGGGCGAGCGCGAGCCGGACCCCGAGGACCTGGCGGTGCTCGATCTCCTCTGGGTGCTCTACGCCGACCACGGCGTCGACGCGCCCACCTTCACCTCGCTGATCGTCGCGAGCTGCCTCGCCGACCCCTACTACAACGTGGTCGCCGGCCTCTCGGCGCTGCGCGGCCCGCGGCTCGGCGGCGCCAGCGAGCAGGTCCTCGCGCAGCTGCTGCCGCTCCTCGGCGAGGGTGAGGATCGGGCACGCGCCTGGGTGCGCGAGGAGGTCGCGCGCGGCGGGCGGATCGCCGGCTTCGGCCACCGGCTCTACCGGATGCCCGATCCGCGGGCGGTCGTGCTGCGGCGCGAGGCCGCCCTCACCGCCAGGCGCAAGGGGCGCGAAGCGCTCTTCTCCGTGGCCCGCGCCGTCGAGGACGAGGCCTCGCGGCTGCTCGCGCCTCGCGGCGCGCACGTCAACATCAACTTCTACGCGGCGCTCCTCTTCCACCTCCTCGGCGCCGAGGCGGAGCTCCTCCCCTGCCTCTACATGGTCGGGCGCATGGCGGGGCTGGTCGCGCGCGTGACCGAGGCGATCGAGGGGGGCCGGCTCTTCCGGCCGCTGACCCGCTACGTGGGGCCGCGCGAGGGGGGGACGCCGTGATCGGACAGCGCGCGGGCGCGGGCTGGCAGCGCTACGGGAGCGGCCTCGCCGGGCTCGTCGCCGGGGAGACGGCGATCTCCGAGGTCGACGGCGCGCGCGGGCGCCTCCTCGTGCGCGGGCACCCGATCGAGGAGCTCGCGTCCGGGCCGAGCTTCGAGGAGGTGAGCCACCTGGTCCTCTTCGGCGCGCTCCCCTCGACGGCCGAGCTCGGGCGCTGGCGCGAGGAGCTGGCGCGCTGGCGGCGGCCCCCCGCGGCGGCGCTCGCCGTGCTCGGGCGGCTCCCCGCCTCCGCGCACCCGCTCGCCAAGTACCGCACCATGCTCACCGTGGCCGCCTGTCAGGCACCCGCGGCGGCGTCGGACCCGCTCTCGCACCCGGCGCGGATCCTCGGCTGGACCATGGTGCTTGGCGCGGCCGCGATCCGCCACCTCGCGGGCGCGGCGCCGGTCCCGCCGCGCGAGGACGAGGGGCT
Source organism: Myxococcota bacterium (assembly GCA_022710245.1). The sequence goes on along the minus strand of JAKLHH010000281.1, from coordinate 4,684 downwards.
CGCGGCCGGCTTCCTCCGCCAGGCGCTGGGGCGCGAGCCCGACGCCGAGGAGGCGCGCGCCTTCGAGGCGAGCCTGATCGTGCAGGTCGAGCACGGCGTTCACGCCGCCGCGCTCGCAGCGCTGGTCGTGCGCTCGACGGGCGCCGACCTGGGGAGCGCGATCCTCGCGGGGATGGGCGCGCTCTCGGGCGTGCGCCACGGCGGCGCCAACCAGCTCGCCTTCGAGGAGCTCGCCGCGCTCGAGGGCCCCGAGGCGGCGCGGGCCTGGGCACGCGGGGCGCTCGCCCGCGGGCACCGCTTCCCCGGCTATGGCCACCGCGTCTACCACTGCCCCGACCCGCGCGCCCGCGCCCTCGAGCCGCACGCCGAGGCGCTGCTCCGGCGGAGCGGCGAGGCCCGGCGCTGGGAGACCTACCGCGCGCTGCGCGAGGAGGTCGAGGCCGCGCTCGGCCCGCGCGGCATCTTCGCCAACGTCGACAGCATCACCGGGCTCGTCTACCACCCGCTGGGCCTCGCGGCGTATGCCTTCCCCATCCCCTTCTGCCTGGCGATCCAGGTGGGCTGGCTGGCCCACTGCCTCGAGTATGAGGGCGGCCCGATGATCGAGCCGGGGGCGGTCTTCGAGGACGGAGGCCGGTCGTGACGGAGCACGCGCTGACCATCCTCCTCGAGGACTCCGAGCTGGTGGCGGTGGAGAAGCCCGCCTGGTGGGTGGTGCACCCGACGCGCGGCGCGCGCGAGGCGCTGATCGTGCTCCACGCCCTGCAGGATCAGCTCGGCCGCGGGCTCTTTCCGGTCCACCGCCTGGACCGGCAGACCTCGGGCGTGCTGGTCTTCGCCAAGAGCGCGGAGGTCGCGGCGATCATGGGGCCGGAGTTCGCCGAGGGCCGCACGCGCAAGAGCTACCTCGGGCTCTGCCGCGGGGTCATCCCCGAGGAGCTCACCATCGACCACCCGGTGAACGAGCACGGCGTGCGCCGGCCCGCCTGCACCGACGTCACGCCGCTCGAGGTCTTCTGCGATCGCTACACGTTCCTGCGGCTACGCCCGCGCACCGGGCGTCGGCACCAGCTGCGAGCCCACCTGAAGCACATCGCGCACCCGCTGGTGGGGGACACCGGCTACGGGCGCACCGAGATCAACCACTTCTTTCGCGAGCGGTTCGGTCTCGCGCGCCTCTTCCTCCACGCGGAGACGCTGCGGGTGCTCCACCCGCGGGAGCTCCGCTACGTGGAGCTCTCCTCGCCGCTGCCGGCGGAGCTCGAGGGGGTCCTCGAGCAGCTGCGCCTCCACGAGGGGCCAGTGCCCTAGCCCCTGGTTTGACAGTGGGAGGGGGATTCTTGGGGTCGAGGCATATCTAAGTGGCTGGAATTCAGTGCCGTGGTCGCCGTCAGTGCCGATTTCGCGCGCAGTGCCGACTTCGGCCAGAGGGCGCTGGGCAGTGCCGAGGTCGCCGTCAGTGCCGACTTCGCGCGCAGTGCCGACTTCGGCCCCAGTGCGCAGCACTGACCCCGAAGATGGCACCGTCACTGACCCCGAGGTCGGCACTGCCCGCGACCTCTGCACAGTCGGCGCGCCTCGCACGGCGATCCAAGGGCTTCGGCGACCGAAGCCAGGTCACGCGTGGTCGCCGGTCTCGCTGGCGCGCCGAATCTCGACCAGAACCGGTGCAGGGTTCAGGGGCAGTGCCGCTCACTGGCCGCCAAGTCGGCACTGACGCCGAAGTTGGCACTGACCGCGGTCTTTGCACCGCCGATCAGCAGCCGTGCTCACCCGAGCGCAGCAAGATCACCTATGATGGAGCGAGGAAACGAGGAGGCCCCCATGCTGAGCCGCGCCGCGCTGGTCGTCGTCGCTGTGGGTCTCGCCGGCTGCGCCGAGGACCCGGTCCGCGCGGTCGACCGCGGCGCGGGCGACCAGGCGATCGCCCGTGACCTCGCGAGGGCACGCGACGGCGCCGGCGCCGAGCCTGCCGCCGCGCTCGAGGGTGGCGCGCTCGGCGAGGCCGGTGGGCCGCGCTTCCCGACGGTGAGCGGCAAGGCCACCTACTACGACGCGGACGGCTCAGGGAACTGCGGCTTCGAGCCCACCGGCGACCTGATGGTGGGGGCGATGAACCAGGTGGACTACGCGGGCTCCGAGGCCTGCGGCGCCTGCGTCAGCGTCACCGGCCCCAAGGGGACCATCACCATTCGCATCGTCGACCGCTGCCCCGAGTGCGCGAAGGGGCACATCGACCTGAGCCAGGAAGCCTTCGCCAAGATCGCCGAGGTCTCCCTCGGGGTCGTGCCCATCACCTGGAGCTACGTCGCCTGCCCGGTGAGCGGCCCGATCGCCTACAAGATCAAGGAGGGATCGAACCAGTGGTGGACGGCGCTCCAGGTGCGCGACACGCGCTACGCGGTGAAGACCCTGCAGGCCAAGGTGAAGGGCGCCTTCGTCACGCTGCCGCGCGAGACCTACAACTACTTCATCGCGGCCTCGGGGCTGGGAGTCGGCCCCTACGAGCTGCCGGTGACCGACGTCCTCGGCGCGGTCCTGATCGATACCGGGATCCCGCTGAAGCCGGGGCAGGTGGTGCCCGGCGCCGCACAGTTTCCACCCTAGGGACGCCCGAGCGGGTGAGCTACCGGGTGGGGACCTCGCCGCCGGCGCAGCCCGTCCAGGGCTCGGTCTTCCAGACCGCGGCGCCCGCGGGCGTCGACGGGCAGTGGTCCTTGTCGTTCGTGACGCCGTCGTGATCGGAGTCGGCGGCGTCGAGGTGCTGGCCGCCGGCGCAGCCCTTCCACTGGCCGCTGGTCCAGACCGCGGCGCCCGGCGGCGTGCTCGAGCAGAGGTCCTCCGCGTCGGGGACGCCGTCGCCGTCGGCGTCCGGCGGCGGCGGCGGCTGCGGCTGCGGCTGCGGCTGCGGCTCGGGCTGCGGCTGCGGCTCGGGCTCGGGCTCGGGCTCGGGCTGAGCCTGCGGCCCCTCGACGAGATCGCTGCCAGCGACGGAGCGCAGCCAGCCGAGGTAGGCGTCGACGCGGGTGTCGCCGCCGCCCCAGCCGCAGCTCCCGAGCTTCACCGAGTGCACGCCGACCTGCACCTCCTGGCCGTCCAGCACAGCGAAGCTGGGGCCGCCGGAGTCGCCGTTGCAGATGTTGCCGGCGGCGCCGCTCGAGCCGTAGATGGTGATGGTGCCCGCGCCCACCGCCGCGACCGTGTTGCTGGCGATGCGCTTGACGCCGGAGTCGGTGACGGACTCGCCGGTCCTCCCGTACCCGATCAGCGTGAGCTGCTGGCCCACCGCCGGTGGCAGCTGGCTCACCGCGGAGGGCGTGACGGACGGAGTCGAGGCGAGCAGCGCGAGCGCGACGTCGTTGACGATCTTCGCGCTGTCCCACTGCGGGTGCTGGTGGACCGAGGCGACCTTGTAGTAGCTGCCGTCGTCGAGCTCGAAGTAGTGCGTCTGACCGCTCGCCACGCAGTGGGCGGCGGTGATCACGGTCCGCGAGCCGACCAGCGTCGCGGTGCAGAGGCTGTTGCCGTGGGTCAGCATGCCGACCGAGGGGTGGCCGTAGTGAGGCGAGCCGTTGACGATCGGGTCACGGACCGCCGCGACGTCGCGATCGCCGACGCCGCTGCACGAGCAGACGAGTGCCAGGATGAACAACACGCCAGAGTTCTTCATGCACCCAGTGTTGCCGGGCCGCCGTCGACGGAGCAACGATACGCAGCGCTCCCGCCTCGAGAAAAGATCGAGTACGATGCAGAACACCACGCGCGCGGCATAGCGCAACAGCGCGCGACGCGATCCGCGACAGGAGCTGGCGCGACGAGCGGGAGACGAATGAGAGAGCGCACCTTGACCCTCGCCGAGTGGCTCGCCGGGGCGCCCTTCGCGCTGGCGATGTCATCCGGCTTCTTCGGCTTCTTCGCGCACTGCGGGATGTTGCGCGCGCTCGAGGAGGCGGGGCTCGCGCCCGCGCGGCTCGCCGGCTCCAGCGCCGGCGCGCTGGTCGGCGGGCTCTGGGCGGCCGGCCTCGACGGCGCGGCGCTCGAGGCCGAGCTGCTCCGCCTGCGACGGCAGGACTTCTGGGACCCCGCGCCGGGCCCCGGGCTCCTGCGCGGCCGCCTCTTCCGACGGCGGCTCGAGGCGCTGCTACCAGCGCGCCGCTTCGAGGAGTGCCGCGCGCCGCTCGCGGTCTCCAGCTTCGACCTCTTCGCGCGGCGCACCCGCGTCCTCGCCGCGGGCGAGCTGGCGCCGGCGATCCACGCCTCCTGCGCGGTCCCCTTCCTCTTCCAGCCCGTGTGGCTCGAGGGCCGGCCGCTCGTCGACGGAGGGGTCGCCGACCGACCCGGGCTCGCGGGGGTGCCCAGCGGCGAGCGCGTCCTCTTCCACCACCTCGCCTCGCGCTCTCCCTGGCGGCGGCGCGGCAGCCCCGCGCTCAGGGTCCCCGAGCGAGCGGGGCTGGTCGCGCTGGCGATCGAGGGTCTGCCGAGGGTGGACCCCTTCCACCTCGAGCACGGCCCGCGCGCGCTGGAGTCGGCCCGCGCTGCCACGCGCCTGGCGCTCGCCGCGCCGGTCCAGCCGCTGCTCCGCCTCGAGGCGGGCTGACCTGCGGTGGCCGCCGGGAGCGGCCGCCGGGAGGCGGCGGCGCATCGGACGACTTACTCGCTGTTGACCAGGAGCTCGCCGACACAG
>JAKLHH010000280.1 GCA_022710245.1 Myxococcota bacterium | reverse complement strand
CTCGCGGGCGAGCGCCGTGCGGACCACCACCAGCGAGGCCGCTCGTTCGGCTCGGGGCGGGGCCATGGCCCCTCCCGCGGCGCCCCACGCCGCCTCATTGGTCGTTCGTAGCCGGCCCACGAGGTTCATCCATAACCTCTCCTCCGTTTCTCGGTCGATCTCGAAATGTCCCATGAGCGAGCGCGAGGCGCGCTTGAGCTCGACGACCGAGTGGTCGTCGCGAGTGCCAGCGCGCGCTCCACCCGGGCCCGCGCTGGCACGAGTCGCCGAGCGAGGCTTGCCGGCCGCCGTGCAGCGAGCGCCTGGGACTGGCAGGCAGAGCGAGCCAGAGCGACCCGAGGTCGCGAGACTCAAGCGCGCCGGGAGCGAGCGGACGTGGAATGGAGCGGACGTGGAATGGAGCGGACGTCGAATGGAGCGGACGTCGAATGGAGCGGACGTCGAATGGAGCGGACGTGGAATGGAGCGCGCGGACGTGGAATCGGGGTGAGGGACGAGACGAGGGGCGAGGTCAGATGACGAAGAGCAGCACCGCGAGGAAGTGGCAGACGCTGCCGCCGAGCACCCACCCGTGCCAGACCGCGTGCAGGTAGGGCACGCGCTTGAGCACGTAGAAGATGGTCCCCAGCGAGTAGGTGAGGCCCCCGGCGACGAGCAGCCAGACGCCCGCCGGGGCGAGGCTCGCGCGCAGCGGCCCGAACGAGAACACGATCACCCAGCCCATCAGCAGGTAGATGACCACCGAGAGCCAGCGCGGGCGGTAGGTCCAGAACGCCTCGGTCGCCACACCCGCGACCGCCGCGCCCCAGACGATCGCGAAGAGCAGCCAGCCGCGGCCGCTCGCCCGCAGCGTGACCAGCGTGAAGGGCGTGTAGGTGCCGGCGATCAGCAAGTAGATCGCCGCGTGGTCGAGGACCTTGAAGACGTGCTTCGCGCGCGGCTGCGAGAGCGCGTGGTAGAGCGTCGAGGCCGCGTAGAGGAGGATCAGGGTGACGCCGAAGACGAGGGCGCTGCCGAGGCGCCAGCCGTCGCCGGCCCTGGCGCCCTGGACGAGGAGCAGCACCAGGCCGGCGATCGCGAGGCCAGTGCCCGCGCCATGCACGAGGCTGTTCGCGAGCTCCTCACCGGGACGATAGCTGGCGGGGGACCGGGGTGCGCTGCTGCTGCTCATGCGTCCTCACCTCTGGGGCGGCTGTCGCGGCGGGGAAGATACGATCCGTGGCCGGCGCAGGCCAGTGCCGCTCTGCTGAAAAAAGACGGCGCCCACAGCCGGCCCAGCTCGGCCCGAGCCAGCGCCTCAGTTGCAGCAGACCACCGCCTGCAGCATCTGCTCGGTGGAGAGCGGCTTCCAGTAGGCGGCGGTCGTGGCGCTGTTCGTGCCCACGCGACGGCAGGTCGAGGCGGTGGCGAGGCCAACCGCCACGGCGTCGCTGTTGAGCAGCACCGCGCCACTGCTGCACGACCAGGCCAGGTCGGCGTTGAGCTGCGCGAACCCGCTGCAGTCGCCACAGACCATGTCCGTCGGCGCCGACGACGACCCGCCGCTGCGGATGCAGCCGGCCAGCCAGGCGACGGCCGGCGCGGCCTGGGCGACGCCGCCGCGCGCGCGGAACTCGCTGGCCGTGCACAGGTGGCCGGGGGCGGCGCAGCCAGCGGCCTTGCACTGGTTGAACGCGCTGCCCGTGGTCTGGCAGAGGATCATGTTCGAGGCGTACGCGAAGATGTTCGTGAACCCGCTGCTGCACCCGAGCGGCGCTGGCCCCAGGTCTTTCTTGACCGGCCCGTCGATCTTCGGCGTGTCCTTCTTGCTGGTCAGGTCCGCCATCGCCTCGAGGTGCAGGTCGCCCCTGACCACCTCGCCGGGGCGATCCGCCGGAGCGTCCTGCCGCGCGGGGACGTCACGCATGAGGTCGTCCCTCGAAGGGGACTCGTGACCGCGCGAGTCACCTGGCTGGCCGACATAGCGCGAGCAACCACCGAGCGCGAGCCCGAGGCACGCGATCGCCAGCGGGCAGTGGGAGACGGAGCTCACTCGGTCTCCGGCCCCTGGAAGATGAAGGGTCCGATGGTGCGCATGATGGAGTCCCCGCCGACGCGATCCTCTCGCACGGTGATGCGCCAGGTGGAGTAGACCCCGTTGCAGTTGAGGTCACCGAGGGCCTGCGCGTAGCCGAGGGCGCCGTTCGTCGCGTCGGCCTGCTGGGCCAGGAGCCAGGTGTAGCGGTAACGGAAGGGTGCCGAGGGCTTGAAGTAGAAGGCTCTCCAGGGCTCGGCGTCGAACTGGGCGAGGTGGCTCTCCTGGGTGTAGACGCCGCCGTTGGCCGCGCAGACGGCGCTGTGCAGCTCCGCCGGCACCCAGCCCGGGCTGCTCATCGGCAGCACGTGCACCGAGATCACGGGCGTGCCTCCACCGCTGCTGCCGCCGCTCGAGCTGCTCGTGCTCGAACCGCCGCTCGTGCTCGAACCGCTGCTCGAGCTGTTGCTGTTGCTGCTCGACCCGCTGCTCCCCGAGCTCCCCGAGCTCGTGCTCGACCCGCTGCTCCCCGAGCTCCCCGAGCTCGTGCTCGACCCGCTGCTCCCCGAGCTCCCCGAGCTCGTGCTCGAACCGCTGCTCCCCGAGCTCCCCGAGCTCGTGCTCGAACCGCTCGACCCGCTGCTCCCCGAGCTCGTGCTCGAGCCGCTCGAACCGCTGCTCCCCGAGCTCCCCGAGCTCGTGCTCGAACCGCTGCTCCCCGAGCTCCCCGAGCTCGTGCTCGAGCCGCTCGAACCGCTGCTCCCCGAGCTCCCCGAGCTCGTGCTCGAGCCGCTCGAACCGCTGCTCCCCGAGCTCGTGCTCGAGCCGCTGCTCCCCGAGCTCCCCGAGCTCGTGCTCGAGCCGCTCGAACCGCTGCTCCCCGAGCTCCCCGAGCTCCCCGAGCTCCCCGAGCTGCCCCCCTTCTTGCCCCCCGCCGCTCCTGCCGTCGGGTAGCCGGGCGGCGTGTCCGCCTGGTCCGGGTCGAGCGCCGCGGTCACCTGCATCGTGGTCCGGTAGAAGTACATCTTCGCCCCCTCGCCGACCTTCGCGAGGGCCTGGACCGCCTCGACCGTCTTGCTCTTGCGGATGTAGCTCGTGTAGCTCGGGATGGCGATCGAGGCGAGGACGCCGATGATCACCACCACCGACAGCATCTCGATCAGCGTGAACCCGCGCTGACCGCGAGCGTGCCTCATCGAACTGCGCTTCACTGGGGAACTCCCTTCGCCTGCGACTGCGACTTCTCGCCGGCCACCACCTTCGGGGTGGCGACGGGGCTGCTCTCGTGGGTGCCGTCGGAGGCGACGATCTCGACGTGGTAGGTGGCGCCTCGCTTCACCGCGCCCGGGCGGAGGAGCCCCCGGCTCTCCACCTCCCGGAGCGCCCCGTCCTCGAACCACTTGAAGCTCAGCGTGGTGCGCTGACCCGTCGGGTGGAGGACGAGCGCGGTCGCGTGCAGCGTCCCGTCGTCCTCCTCGACCAGGCGCGCCTCGAGGACGCCCGGGACGCCGCCGGCGAGCTGCTCCTCCGTGGCGGCAGCCTCGGGGTTCAGGGTCGCCGCGCCCTTCCCGTCGCGGAGCTCCTTCAGGGGGCTCGCGCCCCGCCCGGAGAAGAAGGTCGTCGCGCGGTAGCCGACGAGCCCGACGGCGAGGATGATCAGGAAGACGATCCGGCCCCGCCGGGGCGGCTCGGCCATCGCGGCCTGCATCGGGGTGAGCGGCCTCGTCGACTCCTGCGGCCTTGCCTTGTCGGACAGCTTCGCGGGCGGCGGCGTCTTCTCCGGTGGAGGGAGGCGCGGCGCCGCGGACGCCAGGCCGTCCACCAGGCGGCCCAGGAGCTGCGCAGCGTCGAGGAGCTCTTGGCGGAGGGCGGCGAGGTCCTCTTCGTCCTTCGTCTCCGCGGAGAGCGCCTGCGCCTCGTCCAGCGCTCTGGTCGAGAGCTCGACCAGCCGAGGCCGCTGCAGGTCCTCGGGGTCCTTGTGCTCGCGGAGGTCGGCGCGGAGGTCCTTCAGGTGCTTCAGCAGCAGGTTGAGCGGCCCCAGGCGCGAGTTCACCGCGACCGCGACCTCGGGGGCGTCCATGCGGTCGAGGAGCTTCCCCACGGAGGGGTTGTAGAGGCCGGTGCTGGTGGCGTCGACGATCGCCTGCTCGGCGGTGGGCGTCAGGACAGGCGCCGGCTTCAGCGGCGCGACAGGCTGGAACTCGCTGGTCGCGCCCTCCTCGCCGGGCTCCGCGGCCGCGGACATCACCGCACCGGCCCCAGCCGCGAGAGTCCTCGCGGGCGAGGCGGGAGGGTTCTGGGTGGTCGCCGCGTCCCCGGCTGCGGGGGGGGGGTGCGCGGTCGCCACCTCCGCCGCCGCGCTGGCGGCAGCGCCCTTCGCGCTCGCGAGCGCGGCCGGCGCCTTCACCACGGCGACCTCGGGCGCGGTCCCGGGCGCGCCGCTGGCGAGCTTGTCGAAGAGCTGGTCGAGGTCCGGGATCTCGTCCTCGGAGCTGCGGCCTGGCTTCTCGGGGCTAGCGCTCATCAGATCCTTTCATCGGCAGCGCTCAGCGCGCCTTGATGCCGATCGCGAGCAGCCTCGCGCGAGCGTTGGTCAGCGTGAGGACGAGCTTCGCCTTCAGCTCGCTGATCTTGGTGTGGCTCTTGGCGACGTCCTCGGCCTGCAGCCGGGCGCGGTGCGCGGGCTGGAGGTCCTTGTACCGGGCCTCGTCGCGCGGCTTCTCGATCTCGGCCAGGAGCTCCCCGATCTGGAAGCAGACCGACGACACGCCGTCGAGCGTGTTCATCGTCAGGTAGGCCCCCTGCATCCGCTTCTTCTTCTCCGGCTCGAGCTTGCCCGCGTACTGGGTGATGAAGTCCTCGCCGCGCGGCGGGAGCCAGTCCTTCTCCTGCTCGAGCACGCGCCGCTCGTCGTGGTGACCGTAGGCGAGGTCGAAGAGCCGCATGCGCACCCAGCCGAGCTGGGCCTTCAGCGCCTGCAGGCGATGCCAGTCGTCGACCGGCTTGTTGGTCTTCGGGGCATACGACTGCACGTTGAAGCGATGGCGGCTCGCCGTCTTCTGGTAGAGGTCCATCAGGCGCGGAGCGTCGACGACGAGGCCGGTCCAGAAGGCGTCGAAGCTCTGCTTGCCGCGGTAGGAGTAGTCGAGCGGCTTCTGCGAGAGCTCCTCGATGGTGAGCGCCTGGCGCGTGCCGTCCGGCCCGGTCACCTCGATCCAGGTGGGGCTGGGACGGTCGCTGCCACGCATGACATAGGGCGCTGGCGCGGTGAGGACGTCCCCGGGGTAGAGCCTGGTCGAGGCGCCGGGCCCGCGATTGCTGGTCGGGCGCGCGACGTAGAGCTTCGCGTGGCGGGCGGCCAGGCGGGGTACATCCTCGGGTGTGACCGGGACGAACTCGGCGCGTGCGGGCGCGACCGCGAGGAGCAGCGTGAGAGCTGTCGCACACGCGAACGGGACGTGGCTCGCCATCAGGACACCCTGCGCGCTATCTGCTGGACGGGTGAGTATGGTAACACACTCCCTCCGGCGCCCGGAACGGCGCTCCTGGCGTTCGTCGCGAGGCAGCGCATGATCTGGAGTCAGTGCGCCAGTTTAGGCCAGGGAGAGGGACATGCGACCCGAGGACGTCTACGGACCAGCGAGCAGCATCCTCATCACCGGAGCCTCGAGCGGGATCGGCGCCGCGCTCGCGCTGGCGCTCGCCCCCCGCGGCGGGCGCCTGGCGCTGGTCGCCCGCCGGCAGGAGCCGCTGCAGCAGCTCGCCGCCCGCGTGGACGCCGCCGGCGGGCACGCCCTGCCGCTGGTCGGCGACGTCGCCGACCCCGCTGTCGTGGACGAGCTGCACGCGCGGCTCGTGCGCGAGCAGGGCCCCGTCGAGGTGGCGTTCCTCAACGCCGGCATCGGCGACGCGACCTCGGCGGCGCGCTTCGACGCCGCGCGCGTCCGCCGCCTCTTCGAGGTGAACGTCTTCGGGGTGGTGAACTGGCTCGGCGTGCTGCTGCCTCCGATGCTCGAGCGTCGGCGCGGGATCATCGCCGGCACCTCCAGCCTCGCCGCGGGACGCGGCCTCCCCGGCAGCGGCGCCTACGCCGCCTCGAAGGCCGCCCTCTCCACGCTGCTCGAGTCGCTGCGCGCCGACGCCCGCCGGAGCGGCGTGCAGATCACCGTGGTCGAGCCCGGGTTCGTGAGGACGCCGATGACCGACCGGAACCACTTCCCCATGCCCTTCATGGTCGACGTGGACGCGGCGGCGCGGCTGATCCTCGAGGGGGTCGCCGCCGGCGAGCCGCAGCTCCGCTTCCCGTGGCCGATGGCGGCGGTGATGCAGGTCCTCTCTGCCCTGCCCGCCTCGCTCTACGACCGCCTGAGCGGCGCGCTGATGGCCGCGCAGCGGCCGCGGAGGCCGCGCTCGGAGTAGCCCGCCTCGGCTCCCTCGCCGGGGCTGACCAGAGGCCCACGCTCGCCGACCGCGAGAACGCAGTATTGCGACGGGACGCCGCGACCAGCTAGCATACGCGGGTGCTGAAGCCGCAGCGGTTCGGGAGGTTCGTGCTGCTCGATCGCCTGAGCACCGGCGGGATGGCCGAGGTGTTCCTCGCCAAGTCCTCCGGCCTGCAGGGCTTCGAGAAGGTCGTCGCCATCAAGCGCATCCTCCCCTCGGTGAGCGAGGACGCCGACTTCACCACGATGTTCATCGACGAGGCGAAGATCTCGGCCAACCTCGCGCACGCGAACATCGGCCAGGTCTTCGAGTTCGGCCAGGTGAACGGCCAGTACTACATCGCCATGGAGTACATCCCTGGCCGCGACCTGCGCGCGATCCAGACCCACCTCGCCGACACCGGGCGCGTGATGGACCTGCCGATGGCCCTGCACGTCGGCACCCGCCTCTGCCAGGCGCTCGACTACGCCCACCGGCAGAAGAGCGGCGAGGGCGTCAGCATGGAGATCGTCCATCGCGACGTCAGCCCGCCGAACGTGATCGTCTCCTTCGACGGGGCGGTGAAGCTGATCGACTTCGGCATCGCCAAGGCCGCGAGCCGCGCGACGCGCACGCGCGCCGGCAAGCTCAAGGGCAAGTTCGCCTACATGTCCCCGGAGCAGGTGCAGGGCCAGCAGGTGGACCGGCGCAGCGATGTCTTCAGCCTCGGCATCGTCATCTACGAGCTGCTGACCAATCGCCGACTCTTCCACGGGGAGAGCCAGCTCGCCACGTTGACCCTGGTGCGCCGCGCGGAGGTGGCGCCCCCCTCGACGGTCAATCCGGAGATCCCGCTCGAGGTGGACCGCATCGTCCTCAAGGCGCTCGCTCGTAGCCGCGATGATCGCTACGGCTGGGCCACCGAGCTGCGCGCCGACCTGGAGCGCTACCTGGCGCGGACCGGCATCATCTTCGACAGCCAGCACCTCGCGGCCTGGATGCGGAGCGAGTTCGCCGGCGAGATCGAGGCCGAGCGGCGCATGCGCGAGCGCATCCACGCGCTCAAGGCCGAGGAGATCGACGCGGAGCCCGGCGACGCACCCGGTGAGACGCGCGACCTGCCGCGCTCGGCTACCGGAGAGCTGACCCGCAACGAGCGCCCGTCCCAGGAGGTCAGCGGCGTCGGCACGGACGACGATGAGGAGGAGCTCGCGGACGCCGAGGACGACGGAGACAGCGAGGAGGTGGACGCCGCCGAGCAGGCGATCGCGGCGGCCGCGCTCCCGGCCTCGGCCTTGGCCTGGCTCCCGCGCGGCCCCCACGAGCTCACCGCAGCGAAGATCGCTCCGCTGGAGGAGCCGCTGGAGTCGCCGACGGTGGCCGGGGACTCCGTGGGCGCCGCCGAGACCGTGGTGCACCTGGCGCCGCTCTCCGAGCCCGACGTCGGACCCCTGATCGAGCGGCTCGCCGGCGAGCGAGCGCAGCGCAGACCGCTGCCCGGCGCGCTCGACGAGGGCAGGGCGAGCGCAGCGGAGACCCTCGGTGACGCGGAGGTGCCCACCGCCCCCGAGGGACAGGAGCCGGACCTGGTCGATCTCCCCGATCCAGCGGAGCTCCCGAGCTCCGCGGACCACCCGGCGACCGACCCACGCCAGCTCGGCGAGCACACGGACGAGGTCGCCCTCGATGGCCGGGCATCCGCAGGAGGTGAGCAGGGCGGCCCGCAGGTCCCGCTCGAGGAGCACACGGCCCGCGGAGCTCGCGTCCACGGCCCCGACGAGGAGAAGGAGGACGCCGCGATCGCGCACGTGGAGACCACGCTCAGCCCCGAGGCCGGGCCCGACGACGAGCCCGCGCGCGAGG
>JAKLHH010000028.1 GCA_022710245.1 Myxococcota bacterium | reverse complement strand
GTCATCCACCGCGACCTGAAGCCGGCGAACCTCCTCATCGTGCAGCGCGGCTCGCAGGCTGACTTCGTCAAGATCCTCGACTTCGGCATCGCCAAGCTCGCCGAGCCGGGCGGCCCGCAGCTCACCCAGACCGGGATGATCATGGGCTCGCCGCAGTACATGTCGCCGGAGCAGGCGACCGGGCGGCACGTCGATCACCGGACCGACATCTACTCGCTCGGGATCATGCTCTTCGAGATGCTGGTCGGCACGCCGCCCTTCGTCGGGCAGAGCGCGACCGAGCTGCTCGTCGCGCAGCTGCAGACGCCGCCGCCGCCGCCGCGGACCCTCTGCGCGGACGTGCCGCTGGCTCTCGAGGCGCTGGTCCTCGCGTGCCTGGCGAAGAACCCGGACGAGCGGCCCCGGGACATGGCCGCGGTGGCGGCGGCGCTGGTGGCCTGGCAGCAGTCCACCGGCGCCGCGGCCGGGATCCCCGCCACCCTGGCCGTCCCGCAGGGCTATCCGATCCCGCCGACCGCGCACGAGCCGCTGCCGCCGATGGCGGTCGCCTACGGCGTCCCCTTCCCGGTGAACCCGGTGAACCCGGTGAACCCGGTGAACCCGGTCAGCCCGACCCAGACCGCGGTGCCGGTGCCGCCGAGGCAGGGGGCCGTCACCGTCTACGGCGCGCCCTTCGCGACGGCGCAGCCCGCGCCGCTCGACCCGCCGACGGTGGGGCGCGGCGCGGCGACGAGCACCGCGCTCGCCGCGGGCGCGCCGCGCAAGATGAGCACGGGCGCCTGGATCGCGATCGGCGCGGCGGTCGTCGGCCTCGTGGCGGGCCTCGTGATCATGGCGGTCGTCTTCGGGCGCAGCAAGGAGGGCGCGGGGCCCGGGACGGGATCGAGCGTCGTCGTGGCGCGGCCGCCCGACGCGGGGGCCAAGGTGGCGACGCCAGCGGCGCCCGACGCGGCGCCGAAGCTGGCGGTGGTCGAGCCGAAGCCCAAGCTCGGCACCCCGCAGCCGAAGCCGAAGCTCCAGCCCGGGGACGAGGAGCCGTCCGAGCCGACCGAGCCGCCGCAGCAGCCGCGGCCACAGCCGAAGGCGAAGAAGAAGGCGGCCGCCAAGAAGGCGCCGCAGCCGAGGCCGGAGCCCGAGCCGGTGGCGCAGCCGGAGCCGCCTCCTCCGCCGAAGCCGAAGCCGCAGCCGAAGCCCGCCGGGCCGCCGCGAGCGCGCACCTTCCCGGAGCTCGATCAGCTCTTCCGCCAGGGGCGGATCGACAGCCTGCAGTATGGCCAGCAGAAGGCGGCGCTCACCTACCAGATGAAGGCAGAGCTCGAGCAGATCAAGCAGCAGGCGCGGATGACTGGCATGCCGCGCCGGCAGCGGAAGCTCCTCGAGCTGCAGGTCTTGGTGAAGTACGGCAAGCGGTAGGGGGGCACTCCGGGAAGCTGTAACTCGCAGCCGAGGAGCAGACCACGCAGACCACGCTGGTGAGGCCTCAGCGCGAGGGCTCTCGCGCGAACCGCTCCACCGCGATGGCCAGCGCGACCGCGAGCAGCTTCAACGTGGCCAGCTCGGGGATGTGGCCGAAGTCCCCGGACCGCTCGGCGCGCACCCAGACCGTGCGTCCCACGAGCTCGACGCTGCCGCCGCAGTCGATCACCGCGAGGACAGCCTGGGGGACCCCGGGGCTCCGCAGCACGCGGAGCGCCAGCTCGGTGAAGCTGTCGTCGGCGGGCTCGACCTTGACCCGATCGTCGAAGCCGGGGTCGCCCACCTCCGGGTCTCCCTGGCCGAGCCTGCGTCGCAGCCAGCCCCGAGGGGTATCGGGACCGCACTTCACGGCCAGATCGAGGATGGTGGGCCGCACCACCTCCACCGTCCGCCAGAGCGTCGCGCGCGTCGGGTGGAGCTCCTTGACGGTGCACGACAGCGCGTGCCGCGCCAGCGCATCGTCCACCTCGCCGGTGCGGCAGACCGCGCACATCGGCACCCCGGCGAGGAGCTCGAGCTGGTCGCCCTCTACCTCGCAGAGCCCGCAGCGCTGCACGACGGTCCGGAAGGGATCAGGCATGGCCCTTGTTAGCGCGACGGGGCCCCGAGGGTCAATTTGCCCTTCATCGCGGAGCCTCCGCAGGAGGCGAGCAGGGCAAATTGCTCTTCATCCTTCGTCGCGGAGCGTGCCGCGCCGGCGCTCACGCGTCCGAGTCGTTGCCGAGGACGAGGCTCCACTTCTCGACGGCGCGGAGGCGCTTGATCATCGCCTCGAGCTGCAGCGCCGCGGAGCGGTTCTCGCAGCGCCAGCATCGCAGCAGGCGCACCGGGCGCTTGCCTCGCAGCGCCTTGGCGCCGCGCGGGCTCTCGTTGTGCTCGCGCAGGCGCTGCGCCGGGTCGGCCGAGATCCCCGTGTAGAGGGAGCCGTCGCTGGCGAGGAGGATGTAGACGAAGCAGTCCTGCACGGAGGCAGCGTGTCAGCAAAGCGAACGCGCCGTCAACGGTGCGCGCTCAGCCTGTCAACGCTCAGCCCTCCCGGAGCGCCCGAGATCCGCGGCCCGCGGCCGGGACGAGACCTCTCCTCGCGAGCAGCGTCGACGGCGCCCTCGCCCTCGTGACCCGACGACGGCGAGGGCAAGGCATTCGGGGGCAGGTTCAGCGACCTACCTCAGCAGGGCCGAGCGTTCGGCCGCCCCGGCCCGCAAGGCGGCCTCGACCCGCGGGTCCTTGAGCAGACCGAGGAACATGCTCACCATCCGAGGATGAGCCCCGGCCGGGAGGACTCGGGCGTGACCCAGCGAGGCTACCGCGCTTGCCGCCCGCAGCCAGTCCTCGCGGTCCGTTCGCCCCGTATGGCATCGATATCCGGTTGGTACGGCTGGCTCGGTTCTCGCAACAGTCAGCGAAAGGAGGAGAGCGATGCGCACTTGCCGAACCATGGTCGTCGTCTTGCTAGGTCTCACCGCCAGTACGGGCCCTGCTTTCGCCGAGCCCGGAGGCGTGCTGCCGATCCTCAAAGCCTTGCAGACGTCCTCGAGCCCGCACAGGACCACCCTGCGTCGCCAGCTAGGCAAGATCATCGCGACGCGTCACCCGGACGGCGGCCAGCGCCTGGATGGCACCTGGGCCTCGGGCACCCAGCACAGCTGGCGAGGAGGGCAAACCCTCCGGCATGCCTGGCTAGGCGACGATGGCCAGCACTGGTCCATGCAGACCAACGGAAGAGATGGCCAGGCCTGGTACCGCGAGACGCGCGGAACCGACCAGCTTCGCGACCACACCTTCAAGGTTGGTCCGCGGAACAAGGAGCTGCTGGGACGCGGTTTCCATGTCGGTGAGACAGTCAGAGTGAAGACGATGCGGTCGAAGGGCGAGGTGGTGAGTCGGAGCGCCACCGTTCTTCCCGTGCCGGGTGGACGGCTGCAGCGCTACAGCGTCGACCTGCCGAGAAAGTAGACGCCGATCACGTTGGCAAGAGATAGGGGCCCCGTCAACGGTGCGCGTTCAGCCGAGCTCGCTCGCGAGCCGCGCGAGGAGCGCCAGCTCCAGCAGCAGCGCGGCCGCCGGCGCGCTGTCCCACCGCGCCGTCCCACGCTTGCCCTCGAGCGCCGTCGCCAGGCGGTCGACCGGCGCGACCAGCCGATCGAAGCCGAGCGCCTCGCCGGCGCTGCAGCAGTCGCGGAAGCGACGCGCCGCCTCGACGCCGACGCGATCGAGGCCGAGGAGCAGGAGCTCGCCGAGCTCGCCGAGGAGCCGCGCGGGGTACTCGGTCAGGGGAGGAGCGGCCGCCTCGACGACGCCCGCCTCGAGCGGCGCGGCGCTGGCGCCCACCTCGACCCACGGCTGCACCGCCGCCCGGCCGCTCGCGCGCTCGAGGACGACCGCGGTCGGGGCGAGCTGCAGCGTCTCCGGACCGAGGAGGCGCGCGGCAGCCGCGACGAACCGGACCGCGGCGCCCTCGCGGGTCAGCGCGGCGAGCAGCGCCTCGCAGCCCGTCGCGGCGCGCGAGGTGTAGGGGTGGACGAGCAGCGCGCGCTCGCCTCGGGCGTCGCGCAGGATCGCCTCCACCGTCTGGGTCGCCGCCCGGAAGCGCGCCTCCTCCACCGCGGCGACCGGGCAGACCTGGAGGTCCTCGGCGACGCGCCGCGGCCGCAGCGAGGCCGGTGGCAGCAGCGCGAGGCGCGCGCGCACCTCGGCGAAGTCCTCCGCCAGGACGGGCGCCCGCAGCAGGGCCCACTCGAAGGTCTGCGGGCTCAGCGTCCAGCTCCCGCGCTTCTGCGAGAGCGTGAGCCGATGGCTCGCAGAGCGCCGCGCGCCCTCGCAGGTCAGCTGCCCGGCGCCCAGGCCGCGCAGCGTCAGGGTCTCCCGCAGGTGGCGCCCGGCCAGGACCGCGAGCGGCAGCGGCTCGGGCGGCGTCGCGGGCTGGCTGCGCTGCGCCGACCCGGCGGAGGCCGCGTCCGGCGGCGCGTCCGCGAAGCAGCGCTCGACGGCGACCACCGTCCCCGAGTCGGCGTCCTGCAGGTACGCCGCGAGCGTCGCCGACCCGCGGCGCAGCTCGGCGCCGCAGCCGAGGCCGACGAAGCGCGCGCGGCCGAGCCGCAGCTCGCGATCGCTGCCGAGGCCGCGCACGAGCGGCTGCGGGACGGCGACGGTGTCGCTCCGGATCGCGTCGCCGCGGATCAGGAGCTCGCCGACGAGCTCGGCCACGCGCTCGGGCGTGAAGCGGGCGTCGTGCTCGGCGTAGGCCGCGAGCTGGTCGCCGAGCTCGAGCAGCGCCTCGGCGGGCCAGACGAGGCCGCCCTCGTCGAGGCGCTCGGCGAGCCGGCGCAGGCGATCGCGGACGGCCGCGGGGACGCCCGCGACCCCCAGGCGCGCGAGCTCGAGGAGCACGCGCTCGAGCTCGTCGAGAGCCGCCGCCGGGACCGGCGCGACCGCGCTGCCGAGGGAGACGTAGCCGCCGCTCGCATCCGGCGGCAGGCGCCGGAAGGCCCAGACGGCGAGGAGCGCGTGCAGGCAGGGCGCCCCCTCGCCGCAGTCGCACTTCACGTAGCGCACGTCCCCGGGGACGAGGAAGCGCAGCGTGCAGGCGAGGCCGTGGAAGCGCGCGCTCGGCTTGGCGCCTCGCAGCAGCTCGACCAGCAGCCCCGCCTCGGCCAGCGCGCGCCCGCGCGCCAGGACCGGCTTGCGGAAGCAGCGCGCGAGGAGCGCGTCGTCGAGGGCCCCCGGATCCCAGGGCGCGCCGGGACCACCCGCTGGCGCTCCCGCGGGGACCGGCGAGGCGGCAGCGGGGCAGGGCGCGGCAGCGGCCTCCGCGGGCGAGCTCGCCGCCGCCGCCGCCGCCCCCGCCGCCGCGGCCGCGCCCTGCCCCGCGCCGCCCCGGTACGCGAGCACCGTGCGCAGGAGGTGCCGGCAGATCGTGGTCGCCGCGCAGCTGCAGCGCCCGTCGGCGAGCACCAGGCCCGCCGGGAGCGTGCAGCGGACACCGTCCGACCAGCGCGCGGTCACCGTGCCCGCCGCGTCCTCGGTGACCTCGCCGGTCACCTCGCCCTCGGCGAGCTCCCGGCGCGCTCGCTTGAGCAGGCCGAGGTTGGCGAGCGCGGCGAGGTCCTCGTCGGTGAGCGCGAGCAGGTCGGTGCGCGACATGCGGCCTCCTCGCCTCAGCGCACGCGCTGCGCGACCCAGGCCGCGAGCTCGCCCGGGGTCATCGCCGCCACGTGCGCGCCGAGCTCGACGAAGCGCGCGGCGATGGCGCGGTCGTAGGTGGGCTCGGCCCGGGCGTCGAGCGCGGCGAGGCCGAGCAGGGTGACGCCGCTCTCCACCAGCTGCTTCACCAGCCCGAGGAGCACCGGCAGCGGACCTCCCTCGCCGAAGTCGGTGATCAGCACGATGATCGTCCGCCGCGGGTTGTCGACCAGGCCCTGGGCGTAGGCGAGCGCGTGGCCGATGTCCGTCCCGCCGCCGAGCTGCACCTTCATGATCGTCTCCACCGGATCGGTGCAGCGATCGGTGACGTCGACGACCGAGGTGTCGAAGAGGCAGAGGTGGGTGCGCAGCGTGCGGACACCGAAGAAGACCGCCGCCGTCACCGCCGCGTGGATCACGCTGTCCGCCATGCTCCCCGACTCGTCGACGAGGATGATGATCTGCCAGCGGTCGGCGTGCCGCCGCACCCGGGAGTGGAAGCACGGCGTCTCGATGAAGAGGCGGTGCGCCTCGGGGTCCCAGTGCTTGAGGTTGCGCCGGATGGTCGCCCGCGCGTCGAAGTTCTTGGCGATGCGCAGCGTGCTCCGGCGGCGGCGGTCGAGCGCGCCGGCGAAGGGCGCCCGCACCTCGCGCGCCAGCTTCTCCATCAGCTCCTCGACCACGCGCCGGACCAGCGCGCGCGCCAGACCCAGCACCTGCTGGTTCATCAGGTGCTTGGTGTGGAGCACCGCCTTGAGCAGCGTCTCCGAGGGCTGCGCCCGGCGCAGGAGCTCCGGGTTGGTGACCATCTCCTGCAGCTGGTAGCGCTCCAGGGCGTCGCGCTCGAGGCGCTCGATGGTCCTCTTCGGGAAGAGCTCGTGGACCGCGTTGATCCAGTCGGGCACGGTGAGCTGCGAGGGGTCGAGGGATCCAGGGCCCAGCCCGCCGCGGCGCACGTTGCGCCGCGCGCCGTACTCGCGGTCGTAGAGGTAGGCCAGCGCCTGGTCCTGCCGCTCGCCGTCGCCGTCGAGGCAGCCGCCCAGCGCCTCCTCGGCGCCCGCGCCGAGGACCAGCCGCCAGCGTACGCGGCGCGTGCGGGAGCTCTCGCCGAGCCCGCTCACGCGGGGCCTCGCGCGGCCGCGCCGCCCGGCTGGCGCAGGCCGAAGCGCGTCAGGGCCTCGAGGACGCGCCGCTCGAAGGCGAGCGCCGCCGCGGCCTCCGCCGCCGGCACCTGCAGCGCGGCGAGCGGCTCCTCCGTCCCCTGCTCCCCGGAGGCAGCGAGCAGCGTCAGCGCCAGGTGGTGCTTCTCGCGGGGCGTGAAGCTGGTGAAGGCGAGCCGCAGCGCGGGCAGCGCCTGCAGGAACTCCTCCTCGTCGAAGGCGAGCAGCACCGCGTCGAGGCTGCGCACCAGCGCGGGCTGCCGCTGCGCGACCTCGCGCGCGAGGGAGAAGAGCCCGCCGAGGAAGTCGCCGAGGCGCGCCGGATCGGCGAAGAGGCCCATCGCCTCGAGGACGAGCGCGGTCTCTGCCTCGCCGAGCGTCCAGAGGGCGCCGAGCGCCGCCCCGCGCGCGGCCGCGCAGTGCGCGCCGTCCTGCGCCACCCGCCGCAGCACCGCGACCAGCGCGCCGCGATCGAGCCCGAGCGCCTCGCCGCAGCGCTCGAAGGTCTCGAGGACGAGGCGCGCGCCGCGCAGGAGCTCGCCGCCCTTCCCGCCCGGGTCGCCGAGGCCCTCGAGGAGCCAGAGCGCCCGCTCGTAGGTCTCGCGCAGCAGCTCGCCGACGGGCGCGAGGCCCGCCGTGCCCAGCACGGCGTCGTAGCGGTAGAGGTAGAGCAGGTGGTCGAGCGCGGCGCTGACGTTGAAGAAGTCGCCGTCACCGCGCACCACCGCGGCGAGGCGCGCGGCGAGGGCCGGCTCGGCGAGGCCGGCGAGCGCTGCGTCGAGGAGGAGCAGCGCCGCGCGCTCGGCGTCGCGCCCGGCCTCGCCCGACCGCTCCGCCAGCCGCGCCGCCGCGGCCTCGGCCAGCGAGGAGCCGTAGATCGCCGCGGCGATGCAGTCGGCGTCCTGCTGCGGGCTCCACTCGAGGCGCCAGCGCTCCCAGACGCGCGCGAGGTCGTCGCGCCCGACCAGGTCGGCGCCGCCCACCAGCGCGAAGCCGGAGACGCCGAGGACGCGGAGCCGGTGCAGCAGGCGGCTGCGGGTGAGCGGGGGCGGCCGGTCCTCGCCCCCCGGCGGGGCGCTCGGAGAGGAGGCCGCGGCCTCCCCGGCGAGGTCGAGCTCCAGCTCGCGCGGCCGCTCTGCGGGCGCGAGGTCGTGGGCCTCGAGCAGGCGCTGCACGTCGTGGAGGAGCGGCGGCAGCGAGGTGCCCTCGGCGAGGAGCCCCCGCTCGTGCCCGCGCAGCACCTCTCGCACGGCCGCGAGGAACGGGTGGCCGCAGCCCTGGTCCAGCTCCTCCTTGACCAGCGCCGCGCGGATCCCGTCGAGGAGGTCGAGCCGCCAGATCACCTCGCGCCCGCGCAGCGAGGCCAGCCCCTGCGCCATGGTCAGCGCGGCGATCAGATCCGCGGAGCTCGCCGCCTGGTGCTGCTCGCGGAGCGAGCGCGCGACGTCGAGGAGGAGCCGCGCGCCGACGTCGCCGGCCCTGCCCTCCTCGCGCTCGAGCCAGACGCGGTGGTAGAAGCCGGGGCTCGGCATCCCCGCCTCGTAGCCGGTCAGCGCGTCGAGGCGCTCGTAGGAGTAGGGCGTCAGCGCGAGGCCGCGATCCTCCTCGGCGGCCTCGCCGCGCGCGGGCGGCCCGGCTGGCTCGCTCGCCGCCGCGCCGGCCTGCAGGCGCCGCCAGAGCGCGCCGCTGTGGTAGCCGCCGGTGACGACCAGCAGCCTCGCGCCGTGGCGCTCCAGCGCGCGCTGCACCTCGGCAGCCATGAACGCCTCGCGCTTGAGGTCGACGGCGCTCACCGCGCCGGCCTCCTCGTCGAAGCAGCGCTCGTGCCAGCAGAAGCGGTGCACGCGGGCCAGGTACTCGCCGGGCGGCGTGGCCGCGCAGGGCTGCTCGACGAGGGCGTCCCAGAGGGCGTCGAAGCCCTCGACCCCGAGCTCCCGGCAGAGCCGCGCCACGTAGTCGCTGCGCCGGAGCACCCCGTCGGCGTAGCGCTGGGCGGGCTGCTCCTCGTCGGCGGCGAGGGCGGCCCAGGGCAGGTCGATGAAGCGCGCGGGGATCCCCGCGGCGAGCGCCGCCTGCAGCGCCTGCCACTCGGGCGAGTAGACGCAGAAGGGGTAGAAGGCGCCGCGCCGCCGGCCGTCGGCGAGCCGCAGGTAGCTGTAGATCGCGATCGGCAGCCGGTGCGGCAGGCGCAGCTCGGCGGCGACCCGCGCCTCGTCGAAGTCCGAGGGCCCCTCGACGAGCACCGCCGCCGGGCGCAGCTCCTCGATCAGCGCGCGCACCGCCCGCGCCGCCGCCGGGCTGTGGTGGCGCACCGGGAAGAACACCACCGGCGCCGCGAGGTCGGTGAGCGCGGCGATGGCGTCCGCCTCGGCCTCGGGGCGGCGCCCGGCGTCACGGCGGAGCGGGGCGGCGCGCCGGCTCACGTGAGGTGCTTCCTCGCCTCGTAGTAGTCGCGCCAGCCGGCGCCCTTGCGCCCCTTGACCACGTGCTCGAAGTAGTGGCGCAGCTTCTTCAGGTCCTCGGCCGTGTCCTTGAGCGCCGAGCCGACCAGGTTCTGCACCAGGTGCTCGGCGGCGACCGAGCCGCTGCCGTAGTAGTAGGCCTGGATGCCTGCGGCGTAGCCCACCGACACCGCCTCCGCGGTGCTCATCACCGTCGAGAGCGGCTCGAGCGCCTTGCCGCTCCCGGTCTTGGCGCCGCGCAGCTCGTGGAAGGTGGTGACCAGCAGCTCCACCATGTCCGGCGGCAGCGAGAGCGGGATCGCCGCCCGCGCGAGGAGCTGGTCTGTCTCGCGCTGGACGAGCTCCATCTCCTCGCGCAGGTCCGCGATGGGGTGCACCGTCTCGAAGTTGAAGCGGCGCTTGAGCGCCGCGCTCATCTCGTTGACGCCGCGGTCCCGCGTGTTGGCGGTGGCGATGACGTTGAACCCGGCGCGCGCGAAGAGAGTGCGCGGCGGCCCCTCGAGCTCCGGCACGATCATCACGCGGTCGGAGAGGATGGAGAGGAGCGTGTCCTGGATCTCCACCGGGCAGCGCGTGATCTCCTCGAAGCGCACCACGGCGCCGGTCCCCATCCCGCGGTAGAGCGGCCCCGGCACCAGCGAGCGCTCGCTCGGCCCCTCGGCGAGGAGCAGCGCGTAGTTCCAGCCGTACTTGATGTTGTCCTCGGTGGTGCCGGCGCTGCCCTGGATGGTCAGGGTGGAGTCGCCGCTGATCGCCGCCGCCAGCAGCTCCGAGAGGTAGCTCTTGGCGGTCCCCGGCTCGCCGATCAGCATCAGGCCGCGGTTGGTGGCGAGCGCCACCACGCAGCGCTCGAGGAAGCTGCGGCTGCCGACGAACTTGGGCTGCACGCCCGCGCGCTCGTCGCCGAGGACGAAGGCGAGGACCGAGCGCGGCGTCAGGCGCCAGCCCTGCGGCCGGGGCGCGTCGCCGTCCGCCGCCGCGAGGCGCGCGAGCTCCTCGGCGTGGAGCACCTCCGCGGCCGGGCGCTGGAGCGCGGGCTGGGCGTTGCGTGCCGCGTCGGTCCTCGTCGTCGTGGCGCCTGCGGCGGTGGCTTTCTTCGCCATCTCAGCGCCCCTTCGAGACCAGGGTCTGCAGGTCCGCGAGCACCTCGCTCACCACGATCGGGTCGACCTTGCCGAGCGGCAGCGCGTTCTTGTGCTCCGGGTAGCCGCGCGGCGTGTAGATGCCGGGGACGACGAAGCAGCGCTCGATCTGCTGGTCCTCCCAGTCGACCATGTACCCCACGGGCACGCCGGGGTACTGCACGACCGCGGTGACGTTGGCGCCGTAGAAGGGCTTCGAGTGCTCGTAGAAGACGCCCGCGTCCTGCGGCTCGCCGCGCTCCCAGGAGAGCTTCTCCAGCGTGCCGACGAGGGAGACCGCGGGGATCTTCGGCCCCGCGAAGCGCTTCAGCTCCTTCAGCTTCTCCTCGCCCTTCTCGAGCTGGTAGATGGGCCGCCCGAGCTGGGCGAAGGGAGGGATCAGCTCGTAGTCGGAGAAGACCTGGCCCCAGCGCGCGCGCGACGGCTCGTCGAGGTGCAGCGGGTGCACGATGCCCACCGCGGCCACCCTGGCGAGCGTCGTCGCCTTGTCGCCCCCGTCGGCGTAGCTCTGGTCCTCGGTGACGCGGAAGGTCTGCGCGAGCGCGCCCGCCTTGTCGTAGCCGCCCCAGACGAGGAGCCGCACGAGGTTCGTCATCAGCGGGTGCTTGACGAGCAGCAGCTCGAACTCGTCGACCGCCCACCGGCGGCCGGTGACCATCGCCTGCTCGAGGCGCACCGCCTGGATCTTCACCACCTCCGCGATCTGCTTCTTCAGGAGCTTCCACTCGGCGGTGGCCGCCGCGGCCTGGTCGGCGTCGTCCTTGGCGCCGGGCTTGGGCAGGTCCGGCTTCACCTTGCCGTCGCCGTCGCGCAGCATGGGCTTCATCGCCGGCCCGAGGACGAAGGTGAACTGCCGCGGGCCGAAGTCGAAGACGCGGCGCCCGTGCTCGTCGAGGTCGCAGTCGGGGACGATGCGGTCCTCGAGCTGCGCGCGCGTCATCCCGCGGTCCTTCGCGATCGCCTCCATCAGCTCCGAGGCCCGCTGCTTGAGCGCCTTGAACTTGAGCTTCTGCGCGATGCCGCTCAGCTGCATCAGCGCGGTGTCGCTGCCGATGCCGCGCAGGCACTCGAGGCCGGCGACCGCGCGCTGGTGCTGGCTCTCGCCGGGCCAGACCCTGACCAGCGGCGCCAGCTTGAGCGCGCAGGTGTCGCCGCCGAGCTGCCCGATCGCCAGCATCGCCCACTTCTCCTTCGACGGCGCGCCCTCGCCGAGCCAGAGCTCGAAGAGCCGCCAGGCGAAGGCGTCGAGCGCCTCGCGGTCGCCGGCCTTGCGCAGCTCGGCGACGAGCGGGTGCACGAAGACGCCGTCGTCGGGGTCGTCGTCCGGGTGCGGCTGCTCCAGGCGGCTCTCCTTCAGCGCGGCGAGCAGCGTCAGCACCTGCTCCTCGCTGAAGCAGCGATCGGCGAGGACGACCGGCGGCAGCGCGGCGGGGCTGACCCAGGCGGGGAGCTTGCCGCGCTTGACCTCGGCCTTCGCCAGCCAGGGCGGCGTGCTCTTCGCGTCGAGCGGCGCGTAGACCTTCTCCTCGTGCTCGAGCACCAGCCGCCGCACCTTCTCCCCGGCCTCGCCGGCGGCCTTCGTGGCGGCCGCGATGGCGTCAGCGTGCCCGGCGCGCTTCTGCTCGCGCAGCCACTCCACCGCGGCCTCGCCGAGCTTGCCGCGCTCGGCGGCCACGGGCACCAGGCCGGCGATGGCGTGGCCGAGGTCCTCGTCGAGCCAGGCCCGCGCCACCGCGGGCGCCTTGGAGGAGAGCTTGAGCGCCAGCATCTCGGGCGCCGCCTCGGGGGCGTGGACGAGCGCGAAGACCTCGAGCAGCCCGGCGGCCGCGTCCTTGTTGTTCTCCGCCTGCACGCTCGTCCGCACCACGTCGAGCGCCGCGTACTCGGTGCGCGCGAGGAAGGCACGCACCATCGCCGGGTTCTTCAGCCTGAGCTTCAGCCGCCGCATCTCGCTCACCACCTCGGCGGGCTGCTCGAGGCCGAGGACCACGAGCTGCGGCTTGTGGTAGTGGTCGTCCCAGTCCTCACCGCCGTACATCGTGTCGGGCCAGCTCCGCACCAGCGCGGCGAGCTCCTTGCCCAGGCCGCCGATCATGGCGCCGAGGAGGATGCCGATGGGGGGCCGGTCGTAGTAGTTGGTCTGCGGCCACGCCGCCGGCGTGATCTGCGGCTTGCACAGCTTGCGCAGCGCGGCCACCTCCTTCTCGGTGAGGTAGGGCAGCAGGTAGCGGCGCACCCCCTCGAGGGCATGATCGGTCATGTCCCACTGGGCGGAGAGCGCCTTGGGCTCGGCGAGCAGCGCGAAGACCTCCTCCGTCGTCGGCAGGATGGCGCAGATCACCGGCACCAGCTCGGCGCCCGGCGAGCGACCGAGCTTGCTCAGCTTGGAGGTGAGCTCCTTGACCGAGAGCTTGCCGCCGTACTTGCCCTTGGCGAGCTTCTGCGCGAGCGCCTTCGGCTCCTGCTTGTTGTCCGCGCTGGCCATCGCCGCCAGCCAGAACTGCCCCTCCTGGGGGCTCATGCCGAGGTGGAGGTCGGCCTTGTACCAGGCCCACTCCCAGCCGTAGCGCCGCGTGGTGAGCTTCGAGCAGCGGGCCACGCAGTCGCCCGGGTCGAAGGCGCGCGGCGCGGGCCGCGGCAGCACCGTGCGCGGCCGCGTCGGGTCCACCAGCCAGTCGCCCGGGTCGAGGTCGATGCGGCGCGGGCCGGCGTCGACCACGGCCTTCTTCGCCGCAGGGGCCGCTGGCGGCTCGGCCGCGGGTGCCGCGTCCTTCGCCTTCGCGCTCTTCGCGGTCTTCGCTGCGGCCGGCGCCTTCGCCGCCGCCGGCGCGGGCGCCGCCGTCTTCGTCTTCGTCTTCGTCTTCGCGCCCGACCCGCCACCGCCACCGCCACCGCCGCCGCCGATCTCGACGAAGCCCTCCTTCAGCTTCTTCGCGATCATCGTCTCCATGGTGGCCGCAGCGTCCGCCTCGCTCTTGCAGGCCTTGATCTGCTTCTGCCCCTTGCTGCCGAGCTTGCCGAACTCGATGAAGAACCGCGCCCCGTCCGGGGTCACGGCCCAGAACTTCTCCTCGCCCAGCTGGAACTCGCGCTTCATGGGACAGCTCCTCGCGTGTGGTTCGGCGCTCGACTGACGACAGGTGGTGTGCGAGGACGCTACCACGGTCGCGCGGCGGGGATCCACGGGTGCGGAGGGAGCGAGGAGGGTGGGTCGGGGGCTCGGCTCAGCGGCAGGGGGAGAAGTCGCCGCGGCCCGAGGGCCGGCGCTGCACGGGATCCTGGCCGACCCAGTAGACGCCGAGCTGGCAGCCGTCCTTGACCCCGAAGTGGCTCTCCGCGGCGGCCAGGTAGTTCTGCAGGCACATGCGGCCGCCGGCGATCATCGCCTGCTTCTGCTGCGCGTTGAAGTACGCGCAGACCTGGAAGAGCCCGTTGCTGAGGCGCACCAGGTCTGTCCGCATGAAGCCGGGGAGCTGGCAGAGGCTGCCGTCGAGGCGCGCCCGGAGCGCGCTCGCCTTGTCGAGGGCCGGGCACATCGCGCCGAAGTCCCCGGTCCGGTAGGGCGAGCCGATCACCCTCGGTCCGCCGCCGTGGCCCGGCGTGGGCTGCGTCCCCGACGGGGGGATGTAGCCGGGCGTCAGGCCGACGTTGCTGTGGGCCTGGCAAGGCTGCTGGGCCCCGGCGCTGGAGGCCAGCAGGGCGAGCGCGGCGGTGATGAGCAGAGCGGTCGTGGTCTTGCTGATCTTCATGTGCGTCTCCTCTCCTATGTGAACCCCCTGCCCGGAGCTCTTGCAGGGTCCGGGCCAGCGGACGCGACGCTGCGCGCGTTCAACGTCCAGGCTTCGCCGACGAGGGACATTTGTCCGACGCTCTCAGATCTCGAGAGCGGCTACCGCGCCTGCCCTCCCGCGCCGACGCTCACGCGGGCTGCGCGAGGAGGAGCTCCCAGAGGTCCACCGCCGCCGCGAGCCGGCCGGCCGCGGGGCTCTCGAGGTGGCGCGCGAAGGCGTCCTCGAGCGCCCGGCCACGCCTCAGGGCGCGCAGCCACTCCTCCACCCGCGCGCGGTCGGCGACGCCCTCCCATGCGTCGTCGAGGTGACCGTCGCTGGCCAGATCGGCGCCGGCGGCCTCGATGAAGTCGGCGAGCTGCAGGCTCGCCGCGAGGCCGCTGTCCGCCTCCCAGGCGGCGAGCAGCGGCGCGAGCTCCAGCAGCCGGCCGACGGCCGGCAGCACCTCGGCGGCGCGCCACGAGCTCTCCTCGGGATCCTGTGCGAGCACGTGCCGCCAGACCGCGTCCAGGTAGTCCCGCACCGCTGTCTGCTCCGCCGGGGGCCAGGAGGGCCAGGCGGCGAGCTGGAGCTTGTCGGCGATCAGCCAGAGCTCGAGCCCTGGCCACTGCCGCCCGGCGGGGGTCAGCGCCAGCTCGAGGATGCGCGGGAGGAAGTGCTTGTAGTCCTCCGCCTCGCCCCAGGTGGTCATCGCCTTGAAGGCGTACCTGGCGAGCTCTCCGGCAGCGAGCTCGCGCAGCGGGACCGCCGCGAGCGTGTGCTGCTCTGCCTGGTGGACACAGCAGGGACAGGCCGTGATGGCGGCGCGACGGCCGTGGGCAGAGAAGGCCCGGTAGAGACCCTCGACGGCCTCCGCCAGGGTCACCTCCGCCAGGGTCACCGGAGGCCGCTCGCGCCCACGCGGGGCCGCCAGCTCGCCGCGATGAGCAGCGGCGCGACGAAGTTGGCGCCGGCGGAGATCTCGAGCGCGGCGCGCGGGTAGAAGACAGCCAGCGCCGCGCCTGCGACGAAGGGCAGCGCCGCCAGGCTCAGGCGGCGGTCGAGCATCGCCGCCATGGCGCCCAGGCCCACCGCGTTGTTGAGGAGCAGGAAGGCCATCGTGCGCGGCGCCTCGATCCCGGAGTTCGCCGCCAGGCCGACGATGAGCAGCATCGCGCTGGCGAGCGTGAAGACCACGCGGATGATCCGGCGGCCCACCTCGGTCCCGCGCATCACGTGGCGCGTGAAGCCGAGCGCGATGAGGCAGAAGAGCGAGAAGGCGACGGCGATGACCCCGGGGACGCGGTTGTCGAAGGGCATCCACCTGCGCTCGACCGCGAGGCGCAGCAGGAGCGGCAGGGCCCCGAAGAGGACCGCGATCTGCACCGCGAGCGCGACGCGGGTGCGCGCGCCGATGCTGAGGTCCATGTCGCGCTCGAGCTGCTGCAGCGAGGCCTGCCGCGCCTGGTCCTGCGCCTCGCGCGCCCGCAGCGCTCGCAGCCTGGCGACGAGGTCGTCGGGGGGGTCCTCGAGCTCGCCGACCAGCACCGAGGCCGAGTGCAGGTCGCCGCGCCCGAGCTCGAACTCGGCCATCAGCAGCCGCGCCGTGCGCAGCCCGGCGCTCGCCTCGACGCACTCGGGCCACGCGGCGAGCGCCTGCTGGAAGCCGAAGCGGCACTCGGAGAAGAGGCCGTGCAGCCTGAGCTCCTGGACGCTGGCGCTGCCGCCCGCGATCAGGGAGCGCAGGGCGACGAGCCTGAGCCGCGCCTCCCGCGCCAGCATGGTCGCGCTCCGGTGCCGGCGGAAGGCGAGCACGGCGGCGCGGAGCTCGCCGACGTCCTGGTAGCGCCGGGCCGGGTCGGCGGCGCAGGCGCGGTTGCAGATCGCCGCGAGCTCGTCGGGGACCACGTCGGCGTAGGCGAAGGGCACGGAGTGGTACGCGCTCTCGAGGAGCTCGCTGACGGTCGCGCCGCTGTGCCGCGCCCTGCCGGTGATGCACTCGTGGAGGATGCAGCCGAGCTGGTAGATGTCGGTGTGCTCGCCGATCCGGTTGCCGTCGGCCGTCGCCTGCTCGGGGGCCATGTACTGCGGCGTGCCCGCGACCGCGTGGATGTCGCGCACGTGCGGCACGCCGGGGGGCGGGTGGTCCCCGGTGCCGGCGGCGAGGCCCCAGTCGAGCACGTAGACCTCCCCGAACTCCCCGATCATCACGTTGTCGGGCTTGAGGTCACGGTGGACGAGCTGGCGCGAGTGCGCGAACTGCACCGCGCTGCAGACCTGGAGGAAGACGTTGAGGTGGAACTCCTGGGCGTCGCCCTCGTCGCCGGGGCGGGGGTGCTCGGGGTTGCGGATCAGCGTGGTCCACTCGACGCCCGCGATCCGCTTCATCACGATCGCCGGCAGGTCGCGATCGTCGCGGCAGAGCGCGTGCACGGGCACCACGTTCGGGTGCTCGAGCAGGCCGGTGACGCGCGCCTCCCGCAGCAGCTCCGCCTCGGCCCTGACCGGGTTCGCCGCGTCGCGGACGATCTTCACCGCGACGTCACGGCCGAGCGGGAGCTGGCGGGCGCGCTTGACGACGCCCATCCCGCCCTGCCCCAGCGTCTCTCCCAGGCGGATCCCGCCCTCGCCGTCGTCGAGCCGCGGCAGCGGCGCCTGCTGCTCCGGCGCAGCCTCCAGCGGCGGCAGCGTCACCGAGAGCCCCGGCGCGGCGGGCCGGATGGTGCCGTCGCTGTCCGGCGTGAGCGCGGCGAGGTCCACGCCACGCGAGCGCCAGATCGAGCGCAGGTCCGCGGCCTCGGGTCGAGCCGCGTCGTCGGGTCGAGCGTCCATCTCGATCCACGATTTCACACCCCGCTCGACTATTTGCCAAGCGGCGCGTGAGTCGAGCTCGCGCCGGCGCCGGCGAGGGTCAGGCGACCCCCTTCTCCTTGAAGAGCGGCGCGTACTTCTGGTCGCTCACCTTGATGTGCTGGGTCAGCCACTCGGTGAGGAAGGTCAGCATGGGGACGCTGATGCCGCCCTTGCCCGCCTCGAAGTCCTTGCGGAACTCGGCGACCTTGGCGACGAACTTCTTGTGCTCGGCCTTGTGCCCGGCGGCGCCGACGTAGCCGTACTGCTGGAAGAGCTTCTCCTCGAGGCCGAAGTGCGTGTTCGTGTAGTCCGCCAGGCCCTGGATGGTCTTGCCGACCAGGTCCTTGCCCTTGCCCTCGCGCATCGCGCCGTCGAGCTCGGCGAGCAGCTGGAAGAGCCGCTGGTGCTGATCGTCGATGCTCTTGATGTTGACGGCGAGGTCCGAGGTCCAGCGTGGGGCCATCCGCGCTCTCCTTGATGCGGTCTGTTGGTGCGGTCCACCCCACTCCATCGGCGGAACACGGGCCTACCTTGAGGTGGGTTCGCCCGCCGCCTCGCGCCCGCTGCCTCGCGCGGGGCCAACGGGGGCAGATGAAGGGCGAATTGGTGCTCGGCGTGCGCGGCGTCGCCTCGCCCGAATCGCGCGCCCTCGCGGCCTCCGACCGCTCCGCGATGAGACCGCCGCAGTTGCGCGCCCTCGCGGCCTCCGACCGCTCCGCGATGAGACCGCCGCAGTTGCGCGCCCTCGCGGCCTCCGACCGCTCCGCGATGAGACCGCCGCAGTTGCGCGCCCTCGCGGCCTCCGACCGCTCCGCG
>JAKLHH010000279.1 GCA_022710245.1 Myxococcota bacterium | reverse complement strand
CAGCGGGGACCCTGCCTGGCGCGACCCCTCGCGCAGGTGCGTCGCACACCGGCCACAGAGAGCGCCACCAGGCACGGCTGCCAGCCGGACGCCGCCTCGCCGCAACCCCACGCTGGCAAGGGATCATGCCTCCCCGAGGTGGCACGCCTCGTGAACAGCATCAGCTCGTGAACCCGGCGGGAGGCGACCATGACAAGACTCAACCTGCTGACGGCAGCTGCGCTCCTGGGCGGTCTCCTCCTCGCTCCGTCCGGGGCCGCGGGCGAGCCGCGCGCCGTCGGGCAGGCCAACCGCCCCTTCGAGCTCACCCTGCCCGGCAAGAGCACGCTCCTCGTCCCCACCGGCTCGCGCATCACGGTCCAGCGCGAGGGCAAGCCACGGACCGTCGAGATCACCTCCCCGGCCGGGCAGCAGCTGCTGCGCGTGGACAGCAAGCTCTTCGGGAGAGCCGTCCGTCGCGACGCCCCCTGGTACGTCTCCTGGGAGAAGACCAAGGGGCAAGAGCCTGCCGCCGGTCCCGCCTTCGCGCAGGCGGCGGCGCGCAAGGGCGGGCGCGCCTACCTCAGCCGGCACCGCGTCCTGGACAGGAAGGTGCTGATGATCTCGGCCGAGCACTACAGCGAGCGCGCCGCGAGCCTCTTCACCAAGACCATCGGGGGGAAGATCAAGGACGGGCGCTCGTGGCTCTTCCTGGTGGAGAAGTACGACGCCGAGACGCCCGAGACGGCGGCCGCCAGGAAGCTCGCGGCGGCGCACTCCATCCCCATCGCCAACCCCATCGTCAACCCGATGGAGCTCGAGGTCCTGAAGCGGTACTCGGGGGTGGAGGGCGGCAAGAAGGTCTCCCTCGACTTCCTGATCGGCAAGTCGGTGATGACGCTCTTCGGCGCGACCGGGGTGACGAGCCTGCCCTACTACGCGGGCCTCTTCGGACAGCCCGTCGAGGGCATCATCCGCTGCGTGCAGGCGGTCAACGCGATGGCGCCGAGCCTCACCCGCGAGGACATCGAGCGGATCGACCACGAGCTCCTCACCGTCTCGAACGCGCTCAGCGCGCAGGCGCTCAGGCACCTGATGACGCAGCACCCGCAGCGGACCAAGGTCGCCGTCTACCTGGGTGGTCGCCACCAGCAGATCATCTCGATGAAGATCCCCGAGGCGCTCAGGCTGTCGGAGGCGGAGATCGCCGAGGTCCTCAAGGGGCGGGACGCCCGGAGCGCGGCGAGCCTGAGCATGAGCAGCGCCCTGGGGGCGCTGGGCCCGCGCTAAACCAACGCTCACGATCCTCGAACACTTCGAGGTCCGGCTAGTCGTGAGGTCTCAGGGCAGCGGGTGCCTGGCGAAGAAGTCGAGGATCATCTCGGTCGCGTTGATGTCGCGGTTCACGGCGCCGCCGAGCAGCCAGCCGTCGCCGCCCGGCCAGGTGTGGCCGCCGTCCTTCACCGTGCAGAGCGTCGCCTCGGCGCCGTCCCTGCAACCGCTCCAGGTCTGGCAGGTCACCGCGCCCTGGGTCAGGGTCGTCTGCGGCGTGGCGCTGCAGCCGGCGCGCGCCGCGTAGGCCGCCACGTAGGTCGGGGCGCCCTTGTTCGCCGCGTCGGGGGTGGTCTCGCCGCTGTAGCTCGCCCAGGAGTCCGCGGTGCCGTGGAGGTGCAGCAGCGGCACGGCGCGCTTGGGGCTGCAGCTCTCGGTGCCGTCGGGGCCGGCGACGGAGGCGATGGCCGCGAGCTGCTCGGAGAGGTCGCAGGCGAGCCGGTAGCACATCGAGCCGCCGAGGGAGAAGCCGGCGCAGTAGATCCGCTTCGGGTCGACGCAGAGCTGCTTCGAGAGCGCTTCGATCAGCTGCTTGAAGAAGCCCACGTCGTCGACGCTGGCGTACAGGTACGAGAGCGGGCTCTTGCCGGAGCTCCAGCCCGCGAGGAGGCCGCCGGTGCCCTGCGGGTAGACGACGATGGCGCCGGGGCTGCGCTTGTCCACGGCCTCGTTCAGGTGGCTCATCCCGACCTGCATCAGCGCCGTGCAGGCGTTGCCGTGGTTGTTGAAGACGAGCGGCAGCCGCGTGCTCCCGTCGTAGCCCGGCGGGACGTGGACCAGCGCGGTGCGGGCCGGCTGGGAGCCCGCGGCGGGGATGGTCAGCGTGTAGTCGTGCGCGGCGAGCGGCGGGAGCCCCGCGCAGCTCGGCGAGGCGGGCTGGCTCTCGCCCTCGGCGCTGCCGTCGCTGCTGATCCACGACGCGTGCTGGTCGGCGGCGGCCGCGGCGGCGGTGTCCACCGTCGGCGCGCCAGCGTCGCCGGGGAAGGGGCTGGCGTCGGGTCCGTGCCCGCACGCGCCGAGGAGGAGGAGACAGGCGAGGGCGCGGCGTCGCATGGGCGAGGAGAGAGCAAGGCGCAGGCCAGGTACGGCTGGCGAAGGAGGTCGCGGGCTTGAGCTCGGTGCGCTGGGGGGAGCCCTCCCCGATCCAGCGAGGCTCTCCCCCTCAGCCTCTGGCGTAGCTCATCGGCGCGCGAAGCTGCTGGCGCCATCGTTGCGCTGGGCAAGACGTTGTTCGCGTCTGTGCTTCGCACCTCGCGTTGGGTACCATCACGCCATGTCATCCCCTCTGGAGACCAAGCTGGAGACCATCCTGGGACAGCTCGACGATGCCGTGCGCGAGCTGGAGCCGGACCGGCGGTCGGAGCGGGCCCCGGGCGCTTCGGCAGCCCACGTGAAGGCCGCCGAGCAGGCGCTCGGACGGCCGCTCCCGCCAAGCTACCGGAGCTTGCTCGCCCTGTGCGATGGCTACCGGGATCCAGACTGTGAGCATCTGGTCCTGTTCTCGACCGAGGAGCTCCGCCGAGGCTCACCGGCGATGCGCGATGCGACCGAGTGGCAGGCCGCCGATCCAGATGACGACGTAGCACGCCGCGGCATCCCGATAGGCCGCACGATGGAGCACTACATCCTGTTCGACCCGAAGGTCGCAGCGGCAGGCGAGCCTGGCGTCGTTGTGATCGACTCCGAACGCAGCCGGTCGACCTACAAGAACCTTGTCTCCTACCTCCGGGCCCGCGTGCGCCAGCTCAGGAAGCTCGCCGAGCACTTCAAGCGGGAGGCCGACCGGCGCCGCGCCGGCCCCGATGTGTTCGAACGCTCCGCGGCCGCGCGCGCCGCCACCGAGCGCGCTGCCGCCGCCACCGCCGAAGCCGAGGCCGCGACCGGCCGGCTGGTGTGTGGCGAGGCGGACGGGATCTCCTTCCGGCAGTTTCCGGATCTTGACGGCGCGCTGCGCGACGTCGCGTTCGCCGACAACGATGCCAAGATCGTCTCGCTGTCAGACAGTGGGGTCCTGCGGGTGTGGGAGGTCGCCAGCGGAGCGATGGTCCGCCGGTTACCGGCTGACCTGCACGGCGCGCTCGCCGCGCGAGGCGAGCTCGTCGCCACCGGCGACGAGACCACGGTCGTCGTCTGCCGGCTCGACGGCGAGGTGGTGCGTCGGTGGGAGCGCGAGGAATGGAGCGAGCTGGTGTTCCGCGGAGATGCGGGCGAGCTGATCGGCGCCGCCACGACGGGCACCTTGGTCGCGTGGAGCATGGCGGGCGACTGCGTCCGCGTGCTCGCTCAGGGACTGGTGGATGCGCCCTCGCGACTCGCGATCGATGACGGTGGCACCCGCGTGGCGTTCTGTGACGGCGACAAGACCATCGCGGTGCTCGATCTCGCCGACGGCGCAGCTCGCCGGATCGCGGTCCCCGACAAGGTCTGGGGGGTGAGCCTCTCCAGCGACGGGAGGCTCGCGCTGGCTCAGTGCGGCGCCGCGCTCCACCTGGTCCGGCTGGAGGACGACCGTGTCGCCTCGGTCAAGCCAGCGGCCTGGGTCCAGAGCTCCGCCTTTGGCCCCGCCGGTCTGCTCGCGACCACTTGCTCCGCCGGAACGGAGAGCAAGATCGAGCTGTGGCGTGCGGAGCCGTTCGTGCTGTGGCGCACTCTCCCCGGAAGCCACAACAACACCCGGGTCGTGTTCTCACATGACGGCCGCGTCCTGGCCGAGGCTGGCAGAGGCGTTCGGCTGTGGGAGCTGCCTGTACCGGCGTGACCCGCTGCCAGCGGGCTCCCCCCCTAGCAATTCGCGCCCGCGAATTGGGCAGCCAAGGGCGCGGTTGGTCCAGCCATGCAGCAGCCTGATACTCATCGAGGCCGAGCTTCTCAGCACGGTACTCGCTGGCTGTCTTGTAGGTGAGCGCCTTGGACGATGCTCGTTGTAGCGCGTGACCCGGGCGGCAACGACAGCTACTTGCGCCGGTGGCGATCGGCCATCGACTTCATGATGCCGTCAAGCAGGCCGCTGGTGTAGCCGTGCTTGCACTTCGGGCACTGCAACTGGACCGCGTATTCGTGGCCCGACTTGCGACTCTTGTGGCGGGTGCCACAACGCGCACAGAACCAGTCGGGCCCGAGCGCAATCATCGCGTTGAAGGACGGGCCGCTCGGCTTCGCGTCGAACATGTTGCGCTGGAGGAAGTCGCTCACGTGCATCGCCATGCGTGCATTCGTTGCCGTGCAGCGCGCAGCGACGAGCCTGTCCCCGACGTATTGGAGCTCGAGCTGCTTG
Source organism: Myxococcota bacterium (assembly GCA_022710245.1). Next base: position 3,724 of record JAKLHH010000279.1, on the reverse strand, counting down.
CCACACGTCGGGCAGAACGCGTCGGTCTTCTTCGTCGTCGGCTGCGCGCGAGATCGTCTCCGCTTGCCATCCCGCCACACGATCGCCTCGTGCTCGAGCGCTGCATGAATGTCGTCGAGCACGGAGCTCTGGATCGTGCAGCACCATCCGAGCCAGTCGCGCAATTCGTCGTGGGATAGCTTCGCGGGCGCGGCAAGCTTCTCCGCGATCCACGGCACGAGCCAGCGTGCGAATCGATCCGCGGCATCCGGCGGTGGCGGACCGATCGCCTTGCTGCGTGCGCGATCGACAAAGCCCGGAAACAATCGCGGCATGTACAACACGCCGCCGTAGTACACCGCCGCTTCGAGCTCGGTCTCACTTCGGGCGCGGTGATAATCCATCGCGGCGAGCAGCGGCTCCGGCAGATACGAGAGCTTCCAGATCTTCTGCGCGAGCGTCGCGGCGGAAGGCGCCTTGGGTTTCTTCGCCTTCGCCGGCGCGGGCCTTGCCGGCTTGATCTTCGGCGCGGGCTTCGCGCGATCGATCTCCTCGAGTGCCCAGTCGGGGAGCTTCGCTCGGTTGATCTGCCGCTTCTGCGCGACACTCCAGTCGTGCCACGCATTCGTGGCAGTGCCGTACTCGTCGTCGATCGGTCGCACGACGGCGGCGATCGGCTCGATCGAGTGCACCGCGAGCAGCCAGCGATCGAACGCGGCATTGAACGCCCGCCATTGTTGCTCGGTTGCGGTCTCACCGTGGTAGTCGGGATCCGCGGCCGCGAACTCGACGCGCACGACCCACGAGAGCGAGTCGCCGTCGTGCGAGACGATGACGCTATCCGCCCCCCAGGTGGTCGAATCGAGGGACTGCGGCAAGCCCGTTTCGATCTTCGAGCGCTTCGCCCTCTCTACCTTCCCTGCCGCGAACACGACGAGCACATCCATGGTCTTGCGCGCCGCCGCGACACCGGCACCGATGAAAGGGAATGGATACGCCATCGCTGTCCGTGATTGAGCAGGGGGCTTCATGGTCACGTCCAGCCTCGTCGGCTCAGCGCTCGTGAGCCGTCATGCCCGCGCGCGCCTCGATGCCGAACTTGGCGAGCTTCTTGTGCAGCCCCTCGCGCGTGATGCCGAGCGCGGCGGCGGTCTGGGTCTTGTTGTTGCCGTGCTCCTTGAGCGCCTGGAGGAGGAGCCAGCGCTCCACGTGCTCGAGCATGTCCTTCAGCGTGCCCTTGGGCGGCGCCACCCGCTCGACCAGCCCCTCGACCTTGCGGATCTGCGGCGAGAGGTGCTCGGGCCCGACGATGGTGCCGTCGTCGGCCTGGATGACCAGCCGCTGGATCTCGTTCTCCAGCTCGCGGATGTTGCCGGGCCAGGCGTAGGAGGAGAGCTGGTTCATCGCCTCCTGGCTGATGCCGCCGACGCTCTTGCGCATCTCGTCGGTGTAGCGCTTGAGGAAGTGCTGACAGAGGAGCGGCACGTCGAGCGCCCGCTCCCTGAGCGGCGGCAGCTGCACGGGGAAGACCATCAGGCGGTAGAAGAGGTCCTGCCGGAAGCGGCCCGACTCGACCTCCTTCTCCAGGCTCTTGTTGGTCGCGGTGATGATGCGGACGTCCACGATGCGCGACTTCGTGGCGCCGACCGGCCGCACCTCGCCCTCCTGCAGGACGCGGAGCAGCTTGGCCTGCAGGGTCAGCGTCATCTCGGCGATCTCGTCGAGGAAGAGGGTGCCGCCGTCGGCGATCTCGAAGAGGCCCTTCTTGTCATGGTCGGCGCCGGTGAAGGCGCCCTTCTTGTGGCCGAAGAGCTCGCTCTCGAGGAGCGTCTCCGGCAGCGCCGCGCAGTTCTGGGCGACGAACATCTTCTCGCGGCGGCGGCCGCCGTAGTGGATGGCGCTGGCGATCAGCTCCTTGCCGGTGCCGGTCTCGCCGGTGATGCAGACGGTGGCGCGGGTGTCGATCACCTTCTCCAGCTTGGCGAAGATCGCCTTCATCGCCGGCGACTCGCCGATGATGCTGTCGAAGCTGCAGCCCTCCTGGCGCGCGCGCAGGTAGCGGTTCTCGCCGCGCAGCTTCTCCTCGGCGAGCTTCAGCTCCTGGTAGAGCAGCGCGTTGTCGATCGCCAGCGAGGCCTGGCCGCCGAGGACGAGGAGCAGGTCGAGGTCGCGCTCGTTGAAGAGCCCGGCGCTGGCGCGGTTGTCGCACTCGAGGACGCCGAGGATCTTCCCGCCACGCCAGAGCGGGACGCCGATGGTGGAGCGGATCTGCGCGCCCATGATGCTCTCCGAGCTGCCCAGCTCGTCGGGCGCGTTCGCCGCCAGGACCGCGGCGCGGTCCTTCAGGACGCGGCGCAGGACGGCGCGGCTCATCATCACGGGAGCGGCGCTCTCGCCGCCGTCGCGGGCGCGGGCGAGCATGGGCACGAAGCGCGCCTCGTCCTTCTCCTCGCTGAGGTTGATGGAGACGTGGGTCGCGCGCGGGACCAGGTCGAAGGCGCCGCGCGCCACCGACTCCAGGATCTCCTTCAGCTCGAGGCGCCCGCCGAGGAGCTTGATCGCGGTGTAGAGCGCGGAGACGTCCGGCCCCTTCTCCAGCTCGCGCGCGACCTCGGGGAGGTCCTCGAGGGAGCGCGTCGCGATGATGCGGTGCCCCTCCTCGGCCGCGAGGGCGAGCTCCTGCACCTTGCAGAGCAGGATCACCGGCGAGGTCACGTCGCCCAGCAGCAGCCGGTCGCCGTCCTCGATGGAGGCCTCCCAGCGGTCGCTGCCGTCGAGGAGCACCCGCTTCTGCCCGCGGATCAGCATCGACCCGTTGGTCGAGCGGAGGTCACGGTAGACGTAGCGGTCGCCCTCGCGGAAGATCAGGCCGTGCTCCGCCGAGAGGTGGTAGTCGGGGAGCTGCACCGCCTGACCCGGGGCGCGGCCGATGGTCACCCGCTCCTCGACGCAGTCGAAGACACGGCCACGCTCCTGGCCCTGCACGATCTCCAGTCGGATCATCGCTTCTCTCCAGCGCGCCGCCGGACCGCCTCGGCGAGGCAGAGCGCGCGCGAGGCGGTGGCGGGCGGCAGCGAGGCCGCGTCCTTGGCCGTGAGCAGCGGTACGAGGGCGGCCTCGGCGGGCGGCCCCAGCCGCTGCAAGGAGACCAGGATCGCCTCCTGCACCTGCGGGTGGGCGGCGGCGAAGGCCCGCGCGAGCTCCAGCGAGACCTCGCCTCGCGCCTCCCCGGCGCGGCGGCCCAGCTCGAGCGCCGCGCGCTCCTGGACGCGCCAGTCCTCGTCGGCGAGCTTGCCGCGATAGCAGGCGAGGTCGTCGGCGCAGTCAGCCGCGAGCTGGACCCGCGGCCGGTAGCTCGTCAGGTAGCGGCGGGTCACGGCGTCGCCGCTGCCGGCCACCGCGTCGAGCTCCTCGCGGCCGCGCGGACCGGCGAGGCGCGTGAAGGCGAGCGCCGCGCTCCAGCAGAGGACGCTCACCGCCGGGCCGCTCCCCTTGCAGGAGGGGCGGAGGAGCGAGGCGGCCGCGTCGCTGCTCCCGTACCAGCCGAGGAGCTCGGCGGCGGCGCGCCGGGAGGTGAGCGGCGCCTCGGCGCTGCCCAGCACCTCGAGGAGCGTGGCCTCACCGTCGGGCAGCCCCAGGCGGAGCTGGGCCTCGGCGATCGCCAGCCGGTAGCCGAGCGGGTCCTTGGCGCGCGGCAGCCCGGCGAGCTGCGCGGCGGCCTCGCCTCGGCCGAGGCCCGCCGGAC
>JAKLHH010000278.1 GCA_022710245.1 Myxococcota bacterium | reverse complement strand
TCGGCGACCGCCGCGGCTATCAGATGGACCCGTGCAACGCGCGCGAGGCGATGCGCGAGGTCTCCCTCGACATCGAGGAGGGCGCCGACATCGTCATGGTCAAGCCGGCGCTCGCCTACCTCGACGTCATCTCGCGCGTGCGCGACGAGTTCGACCACCCGATCGCGGCCTACAACGTCTCCGGCGAGTACTCGATGCTGAAGGCGGCGGCCCAGCTCGGCTGGATCGACTACCAGCGCGTGATGATGGAGACGCTGATCGCGATCAAGCGCGCCGGCGCCGACATGATCCTCACCTACCACGCGCTCGAGGCGGCCAAGGTCCTCGGGGGCTGAGCATGCGCGTCACGCGGTACAAGGTCGTCGAGACGCAGACGGTGACCGACGAGGAGCTCGAGCGGATCATCAACGAGTGGGTGCCCAAGGGGTGGGTCTACGACGGGATGCAGTTCGCCATGCGCGACAGCTCCAAGCGGCCGGCGATGGCGTTCCTGACCTTCACCCGCGTCGACGAAGCGGAGCCGGAGCCGGACGCATGAGCAGCAAGGGCAGACCCATCCGCACCTACCTGGTCGACGGCTGGGAGATCCTCGTCGGCAAGGGCGAGGAGGAGAACGACCGGCTGACCTTCGAGGTCGCCGCCAAGGAGGACCTCTGGCTGCACGTCGCCGGGGGCACGCCGGGGAGCCACGTGGTCGTGCGCAACCCCGACGGGGGCGAGGTGCCGCGCGAGGTGACCGAGGCCGCGGCGGCGGTGGCGGCCTGGTTCTCCAAGGCGCGCGGCGCGCCGAGGGTGGAGGTCCACGTCTGCAAGGTCTCCGACGTCTTCAAGCCCAAGCGCGCGCCGGCCGGGCTCGTCGAGCTCAAGCGCTGGAAGGCGGTGAAGGTGAAGCCGGCGCTGCCCGAGGGGGCCGAGGACCAGGCGCAGCAGTAGCGCAGGGGAGACGGCCTGCGGCGTCCAGGCGACCTGCTACCAGGACCGCGTCCTCACGCGAAGCGCGTCAGGGTCACGGCTCCCACTCGTAGCGCGCGACCCGATCCTGGATGCCGCCCGCGGGGCGCTCGGGCAGCTCCACGCTGCGGGCGACGAGCGCGAGCGCGACCACGTGCTTGCAGGGCCGGATGCTGCTCGGGCAGCTGCAGCCGTACGCGTCGAGCCCGCGAGTGACGTAGAGCTCGTAGTCCGCGTTGCCCCGGTAGTGAGCCCAGAGCAGCTCGCCCTCGCGGCCCGCGTCGCGCCACGCCTTCGGATCGGCGATCTCCTCGGCGGCGGCGAGCCGCGAGCCGGCGAAGTGGCGCAGGCGGGCCTGCGCGGCGGTCCCCCTGCGCTCCTGGCGCTGGCTGACGACCTCGGCCGCGACGCCCCTCGCCACCTCCAGGCCCTCGCGGGTGAGCTCGTTGTCGCTGAGGTCGAGGGTCGACAGCGAGGCGAAGCTCGCCCGCTCGGCGGCGATGGTCTGCAGCGCGCCGTCGTCGAGCTCGAGGCCGTTGAGCCCCAGGGCGGTGAGCCGGCCCGCCAGGGGGAGCCGCGCGAGCGCGCGCAGGTCCGCGGCCTCGAGCGGGCGGCGCGAGAGCGTCAGGTGCCGGAGCGCGGGCGCGTCGATGACGCGCAGCGCCCTCAGCGCCTCCTCGAAGGAGCACCAGCGGAGGTCGAGGTCCAGCCGCTCCAGGCGGGGGAGCTCGATCCGCGGCAGGCGCGCGCCGAGGCTGGGGGTGAGGGTCAGCTCGAGCTCGCGGACCTCGAAGCGAGGCGCGCCGCCGCTCGTCGCGAGCTCCCGCGTGTGCAGGCGCAGCCGCTCGATCGTCGCCGGGATGGCGGCCGGGAGGATCAGCGAGCGGCAGGTGAGCGAGAGCTCGCCGAGCTGCCGTCGGAGGGCGACCTCGGGGAGCGGCAGCTCGTAGCTCGACTCGAGGGAGAGCCGGCGCAGCGTGCGGGCGGCGCGGGCGGTGACCGCCGAGAGGGTGTCAGCCAGCGCCTCGCCGCTCGACCCGTGGAGCGAGACCTTCAGCTCGCGCAGGAGCTCGCAGACCCGCAGATCGAGGAGCTGGCGCCAGATCTCTGCGCTGACGCCCCAGGAGGCCTCGATCGCCTGGACGAACCCGTAGCGCCAGCGCAGCGTGATCTCGCCGGGGAGGCGCGTCGCGAGAGGGCCGAGGAAGCGCGCCTCGTGGCCCCGCAGGCAGCGCTGGAACCGGGCGACGGCGTCCTCGCTCTCGTCGCTCGCCGCCACGCCCAGCGCGATCAGCTCCCCCAGCGGATCGCCGCGCTCCTGCAGCCAGTCGGAGTAGACGAGGTAGCGCTCGAGGTCGTCCGGCGCCTCGCGGAGCATCGCCTCGAGCTCGGGCTCGTGCGCCTCGCGGTCCGGCGCGGCCTCCTCGTCGACGCTCGCCTGCTTCGCCGCCGGCCGCTCGAAGTGCCGGTGCAGGAGCTCCTCGAGGGTGCCGGTGCTGGCGTAGAGCTCGCTCACCAGGCGGTGCCCCTCGAGCCACTCCTCGAGCTCGTCGGCGGACGGCAGCCGGCCGAGCTGGGTGATGAAGGCGGCGAGGTCGCGGGCGACGTGGTCGGCGCGGCGCACCTCGAGCTGCTCCTCCCGCGCGAGCTCCTCGACGAGGAGGCGCGACGGGACCAGGTAGTCTGTCTGTGTCATGACATCGCTCTGAGGCAGTATATACGAGGCGCCGGAGCGCGGCTTCCCCGCGGCGGCGCGGTCTCGCGTGGTCAGGTCTCGCGTGGTCAGGGGGCGCTGCGCACCACGGCGAACCTCAGTAAGGGCCCGAAGATGTCGGTGCCGGTCCACTCGAGCAGGTGGGCGGCGGTGAAGGTCGCCACGCGGTAGGTGTGGCCGTCGAGCGCGAGCTCGCCCCGGCCCCGCTGCGGCACCACCACCTCCGCGCTCCCGGCCTGGAAACGGAGCGCGAAGCTCGCCACGGCGGCCGCGTCCGGCGGCGGGGTCTGCCGCGGCGCGCAGTCGAGGGCGACCTCGCTCACAACGAGCTCCGGCGGCGTGCAGGCGCTCTTCAGGCCCCTCGCGCCGTAGAAGAGCAGCGCGCCGCTCACGTCGCGGGCCACCACCTCGTAGGCCCCGTTGATCGGAGTGCCGCTGTAGCAGAGCGTGAGCGTCAGGGGGTCTCCGACGCTAACCGGCAGCGCGAGCTCCGCGGGCAGGTCCGCGGTGATGACCACCGTCCCCTCCGCGCCCTTCACCTCGAGGCTGGTCGCCGTCTTCTTGCTGATCACCCCGGCGAGCGAGGTCGGGGGCGTGGAGGCGCTGGCTGTCACCGTGAGGAAGTGAGGCTCGGACTCGGCCGTGCACTCGGGGCTGCTGTTGCAGCCGATCGGCACGCAGGTGAAGTAGTCCTGGCAGAGCTGGCCCGCAGGGCAGGGGGTCTTCCCCGAATGGTACGGGCACTCCGCCTTCGCGATCGAGAAGCCGGGCACGCAGCCGAGGTCGGCGCGCGCCGGCTCGCGTGCCAAGCTGTCGCGAGTGGCGCCGTCCCGCGCCGTGCTGAGATCGTCCGCCCTGCCGTCGACGAGCGCGATCGGCGCTCGCTCGTCGCACGCGAGCAGCCCGAGCCCGCAGAGGCACCCGAGCCTGACGACCACCCGATGACGTCTTGATCTGGCTGACATGCCCCCGCTCCCTTGCAGCGGGTCCAGCATAGCACGCCAGGGCGGAGCTCAGGCTGGAGCTCAGCCGCGGAGCCCGCGCCGGAGCACCCGCGCGGCGTAGGGCAGGGCGAGGGCCGTCGCCAGCGCCGCCTCGAGGAGCGCCGGCGCGAGGAGCGGCCGCGCGCGCCCGAAGACGCCGGGGGCGAAGAGGGTGGGGAGGCCGGCCGCCCGGTGCGCCTCGATGGCGTGCGGGAGGAGCAGCGCGAAGACCGCTCCGCAGAGGAGCGGGATCAGGATCAACACGAAGGCGCGCCCGAGGAGGAGCAGCAGCAGGCAGGCCCCGAGGCAGACCAGCGCGGCCAGCGCCCACGCGGGCCGCTGCCAGCTCGTCTGCCAGAGGACCACCAGCGAGGCGAAGAGGGCGCCCACCGCGTAGCCGCACCAGCGGAGGAGCCGCGCGTCCCAGGGAGAGAGCCGCGCCCAGTAGTTCGGCAGCCAGCGGAGGCGCGACGGCGAGCGGTCGAAGGCGCGCACCATGGACGGCGCGCAGACCAGGAGCAGCGCACCCACCCAGAGCGAGACGAGGCGCCACTCGCGGACCAGCCAGTCCAGGTGATCGCGCAGGCGCACCCCGCGGAGCTCCTGCTCGACGATGAAGGGGACGTTCTGCGCCATGGCCGCGATGACCAGGCCGACGAGGAGCGCGCGGGCGGCGAAGAGGCGCGCGGCGAGCGCGGCGCCGAGGAGCAGGTAGACGGTGAGGTCGCCCCAGTGCGGGACCGCGGCGGTGAGCTCGCCCACGCAGACCAGCGCCAGGCCGGCGAGGAGCAGCCACTCGCGCACACCACGGCCGAGGAGGATCGGGCGCTCGAGGAGGGACGGCATGGAGGAGCATACGCCCCTCGCGAGCACGGCCTTCCCTCAGGGGCCTGGATCGCCGGCCGCGGCCGTGGGTATGCTCGAGGGATGTCCCCGAGCACTGGCGCGCGCCCCCGCGTCCTCTTCGTCTGTTACGGCAACATGTGCCGGAGCCCGATGGCGGAGGCGCTCGCCCGCGCCGCCTGGGGTGAGGCGGTGGCGGTGGAGAGCGCCGGCTGGCGCCCCAGCCAGGACGGCGCCACCTCCGAGGCGGTGGCCGTCATGCGCCAGGCGGGGCTCGATCTCTCGGCCCATCGCACCCGCCGGGTCGGCGAGCTCGACCTCGACGGCTACGACCTCGTGGTCGCGCTCACCTCGAGCCTCGGCGCGCGGCTCGAGGGCATGATGGACCGCGCGAGGCTGCTGGTCTGGGAGATCGAGGACCCCTACGGCGAGGGGATCGAGGCCTACCGCGCCTGCGCGCGCTGCCTGGAGGCGAGGCTGCGCGACCCGGAGCTCGCGTCGCGCCTCGGGCTCACGGCGACCTGAGCTCACAGCGAGCTGAGCGGTCCGACGATCTCGCGCGAGGGGCGCTCAGGCCGCGAGGCGCTCGAGGTAGGCGAGGAAGAGCTGCTCGAAGATGGTGCGGATCTGCTTCTTCCCACCCTCGTCCACCTCGAGGAACTCGAGCCCGGCGCCGGGGCGGGAGCCGTCGTCGGAGATCTTCCACACCACCTTGGCGCGCACGGTCATGGGGAAGTCGCGGGGGCCGAGCCGCAGGTTCTCCACCAGCAGCTCCTGATCCTCGATGATCCAGAGGTGGCCGCGCAGCCCGAGCCCGCCGTAGCTCAGCTCGGAGGCGGCGCAGGTGATGGTGGCCCCGCTCATGCGGAAGCGCACCTCGAGCTCCGCCGGGATGCGGAGGTGCTTGCGGCGCTCCGCCCCCGGATGCCGCTGCAGCTCGGTCATCAGGTGAGCCAGCAGCTCGTTGCGCCGCTTCGCGGCGGGCTCGTCCAGCTCACCGTGCTGCCGCCTCAGCTCGAGATCCCGTAGCTCACCGGCGAGCTTCGCGAGAGACCCATCCGTTGTCATGGCGCCCCTTCCCGATCCCAGTGTGACGGGCGCGCACCGCCGCGTCAACCTCGGCGCCCGGCCCTCTCGACGCTCAGCGCCCGGCGCGCCGCGGCTGCAGCGGACGGCTCATCCTCCCCAGCGTCGCGGCGAGCATCGCCCAGCCGCCGAGGAGCAGCCCCGAGAGCGCCAGGAGCAGCCCCAGCGGCACCAGCGCCGCGAGGAGCCCCGCGATCGACACCCCTGCCACCCCCGCGCCCGCGGCGCCCGCGGCGAGGAGCACGAGGAGCAGCGCGGCCCCGGGGAGCGCGCCGGCGAGGTCGGCGCGGCTCGGCGCGAGGTGGTGCGCGACGCAGATCGCCAGGTAGAGCTGCAGCGGCAGCAGCGCGCTGCGGCCGGCCCAGATGGCGCGGGCGAGCTGGGAGGCCAGCCCGCCGAGGAGCAGGGCGGAGCGCCACGGATCGCTCGCCTGGCCGAGGGAGAGGCAGCGGCGCAGCAGCTCTCCTCGCTCCGCCGCGGGGAGCATCCAGGCGAGCAGCGCCGCGAGGACCGCGCCGCCCGCGACGAGGGGCGCGACGCCGATGAAGAAGGTCCCGATGAGCTGCCAGACGCTGCGGCGGCTGTAGGCGTGCCGCACGTAGCCGAGGGTGCCGCTGACCGGGTCCGGGTCGAACAGCCGCCAGGCGACGATGCGGTGGCCGAAGAGCTTGGCCGCGAGCAGGTGGCTGAGCTCGTGCACCGGCACGCCGAGCCAGCCGGTGACCAGCACCGCGCGCCAGCCGAGGTGGTGGGCGACGTGGCGGCTGATCAGCCGCTCCTGCAGGTGCAGCAGCACCACGAGCCCGACCAGCCCGGCGAGGGCGACCGCGAGGTGCGTGAGGTTACTGGCCGTGAGGCCCACGCTGCGAGGATCGCGCGGGGAAGGGCGCCGGGCAACTTTCCGGGGAGGAGCGGGTGCGAGAAGGAGCGGGTGCGAGAAGACGAGCGCGCGAGAGGGGTGAGAGAGGACGAGCGCGCGAGCGCGAGTGTGCGAGGGAGCGAGAGCGGGCGAGGGAGCGCGAGCGGGTGAGGGAGCGCGAGCGAGAGCTACTCGAGGGCGGCGCTGAGGCTGGCCATGGCGCCGTCGAGGACGCGGTCGGACGGGATGCGCGAGCCGTAGGTCGCGAGCCCGATCGTCTCACCCTGGCAGTTGAACGCGCGCCCGGCGAGGACGTTCTGCTGCGTGTCCTGCAGGTAGTACGAGCGCACCGAGGAGAAGGGCACCATGTCCACGAGCTGCGTCGCGATGCTGCCGATCAGCTGCGAGGTCGCGGCCATGCCCTCCTTCAGCGCGGTCTCGCCCACCGCGGCGACGATGATGCCGTTGGCGTCGGCGAGCACCGCGGCCTTCTGCCCCTCGGAGTCCATCAGCGTCTTCAGGATCGTGTCGAGGGAGCCGTCGGCGTTGGCGAAGGCCTTCACCGACTCGTCGAGCGAGGACCCACCCTGCTTGGCGGCCGCCACCTCGGCGCGCAGCTTCTGCACCTCCTTGGCGCGGCGGTCGGCGGCGTCCTGAGCGCCGGCCAGCTCGGACTGCGTCTTCTGCAGCTGACCCTGGGCGGCGGTGAGCGCCTGCTGCGTCTGCGCGGCGAGCGCCTCGGCCTGCTTCACCCGACCTTCGGCCTGCTGGCGCGCGGCCGCGTGCGCCTCGGCGGCGGAGGCGGCCTTCCCGCGCGAGGCCTCGAGGTCCTGCTGAGCGGCCTGCAGCTGCTTGACCTGACCCTTCAGCTGCTCGAGCGACTTCTCCGCGGCGGTCAGCTTGTCGCCCTTCTCCTTGGCCTTGCCCTCGGCCTCGGTGGCGCGCGCCTTCTCCTTCTCGAGCGCCGCGGCGGAGTCACGCTTGGCGGTCTCCAGCTTCTGGCGGGTCTCGTCGAGGCTGGCCTTCCAGGCAGCCTCCTGCTTCTTCGCCATCGAGCGCGCGACGATGAAGCCGACCAGAAAACCCGCGACCGCTCCGACCGCAGCGAAAACCGCTGGATGCATCAGATCCTCCGATGGTTTCGACGGCGAGTAGACTACGCTGGAGGGGCAGCACGCGTCAACCTCACGGCGCGGCCGGTCGCACCTACACCTCGCGCGCGAGCCGCGAGGGCGCTCACCTCACACGACCGTCGCGCGTGGCCCGTCGCACGCGGCCCGTCGCACGCGGCCCGTCGCACGCGGCCCGTCGGGGTACGTCAGTGGCTGAGCGAGGCGTCAGTGGCTGAGCGAGGCGTCGTGGCGGGCGTCGCCCGCGGTCACGGCGAAGATCTGGTAGTCGCCGACGTTGATGCCGCGCGGCACCTGCAGCGCGCCGCGGAAGCGCCCGTCGGAGCCGCTGACCAGGCTGCCGAGCTGCGTCTCGGCGACCTTGCCGTCCTTGCTCAGGTGGACGTCGACGCGCAGCCCGGCCACCCCGGCCGCCCCGCTCGTCACGCGGCCCCAGACCTGCACGCTCTCCCCGCGGAAGACGGTCCGGGTCATGCTGAAGAGGATGATCTGCGTCGGTGCCCTCGGCTGCGGCCGCGACTCCTCGGTGGGGTCGCGATCGGCGCCTGGCTCGTCGCTGTCGCCGAAGGTGATCCGGGTCGTGCCGGGCGCCGGCGTGGGCGTCGCGTCGCCGCTCCCCGCCCCGGTGCCTTGCCCGCCCCCGGCGGTGGCGGCCGCCGAGCGATCGTAGGCGCGCAGGCTCACCTGCCCGCCGCTCCGCCGCCGCAGCCGCTGGTCCGCGCGCAGCCCGGTCGTGTTCCTCGGC
>JAKLHH010000277.1 GCA_022710245.1 Myxococcota bacterium | reverse complement strand
GGCTGGCGGTGCTCGGCGGCTGCGGCGACGACGGCGGCAGCCTCAAGCCGGACGCCTACGTGCCACGCCCCGACGCCATGTACGCCGCCCCCGGCGACGCGAAGGTGGACGCGCCCGTCAGCGGGCCCGACGCGGCCTACGGTGTCCCCGACCTGATCAAGAAGAGCGATCAGGCGCTGAAGGACCAGACCGTCAAGCAGGACCAGGCGCTCAAGGACCAGGCGCTCAAGGACCAGGCGCTCAAGGACCAGGCGCTCAAGGACCAGGCGCTCAAGGACCAGGCGCTCAAGGACCAGGCGCTCAAGCCAGACGGGAAGAAGATCGACTCGGGCGGCGTGCTGCTCTACATGCCGCCCTTCACCGACAAGGGCCCGACGCCCCCGTACATGGCGCCGGATGCGGAGTAGGTCCCCATGATCGAGCTCTTGCAACGCCTCGGCTACGTGCCCCGCTTCTGCGTCTGGGAGCTGACCCTCGCCTGCAACCTGCGCTGCCTGCACTGCGGGTCCTACGCCGGCGACCGACGCGAGGACGAGCTCTCCCTGGAGGAGGCGCTCGGCGTCGCCGACCAGCTGGCCGCCGCCGGCTGCGAGAAGGTCACCCTCGGCGGCGGCGAGCCGACCATGCACCCGCACTGGCACGAGCTCGGCAAGCGGCTGACCGACCGGGGCGTGCGCGTGAACATCATCTCCAACGGCTGGCACTGGACCGCCGACCACGTGGAGAAGGCGCGCGCCGCCGGGCTGCAGAACGTGGCCTTCAGCCTCGACGGCTTCGAGGAGGCGCACGACAAGGTGCGCCGCAAGGGCTCCTACCAGAAGGTGATGGACGCGATCGACCTCTCGGTCCAGGCCGGGATGCCGGTCAGCGTGGTGACGCACATCAACCAGCTCAACTCGCGCACCCTGCGGGAGCTGCGCGACCACCTGCGCGACCACTGCGTCGACTCCTGGCAGCTGCAGCCCGGCAACCCCTCGGGCGTCATGCACGAGCACCAGGACCTGGTCATCCGCCCGGAGGACCTGCTCTGGCTGGTGCCGCTGATCGCCGAGCTGCGCACCGACGGCACGCCGCACCCCGTGGTCTGCCCGGCGGACAACGTCGGCTACTACGGCAAGTACGAGCAGGCGCTGCGCGACCGCGGCGCCCGCATCGACTTCTGGATCGGTTGCCGGGCCGGCTGCCAGGTGATCGGGATCGAGAGCAACGGCAACGTCAAGGGCTGCCTCTCGCTGCCCTCGGCGCGTCACGGCAAGGACCTCTTCCTCGAGGGCAACCTCCGCCAGGCGTCGCTCGACGAGATCTGGCGGCGCGAGGGCGCGTTCGCCTACAACCGCGAGTTCAAGGAAGGGCAGCTCGAGGGCTTCTGCGCCGTCTGCCGCTACCGCGACATCTGCCGCGGCGGCTGCTCCTGGACCGCGTACAGCCACACGCGGAACCGCTTCGACAACCCCTACTGCTTCTACCGCCAGGCGGTGCTGCACGGACGCCTCGACCTGCTGGGAGACGATCACCCCTCCGAGACCGAGCTCGCCGCGGTCGGCGCGACGGTGGGAGAGAAGACCCAGCCCGCGACCTAGCTGGATCACTGCAACCGATCACTGCAACCGACACCTGCCCCGAGCCTCCCGGCGTGCTAGCTTCAGGAGAGAACACGGCCGTGCTGGACGAGCGAGAGCCCAATACTGCCCTGGTCCTCGCCGGGGGGGGCGCCCTGGGGGCCTACGAGGCCGGCGCGCTCAGCTACATCCTCGACGCCCTCCCCTCCGAGGTCGGGCGCGAGCTCCGCTTCAACATGTTCGCCGGCACCAGCGTCGGCGCGCTCAACGCCACCCTGCTCGCCGAGGGCGCGACCGATCAGGTCGCCGCGGCGCGCGCGACGGTGGAGTACTGGCGCTCGATCACCTTCGAGCGAGTCCTGAGCTTCAGCCGCCGCGAGCTGGTCGTGCTGGCGCGGCTGCTCCTCGGTCAGGGGCGCGGCCAGCTCCTCCTCCGCCGCCGGCTCCCGCGACCGCCCGACGCGCCGCACCCGCCCGTCGCCGGCCTCTTCGACACCTCGCGGCTCTTCCAGCAGATGGTGGAGCGGATCTCGCCCGACCGGCTGCGCGACGCGTTCGCGAGCCGCGCGCTGCGTGGCCTCGCGCTCTGCGCCACCGAGGTCTGCACCGGCCGCGCCGTGGTCTTCTACGAGACCGCCGACGGCGTCGAGTACCGGCTCGGGCGCGACCCGGCGCGCCACGCTCGCCGCGTGGAGATCGGCGCCGCGCACGCGATGGCCTCGGCGGCGCTGCCGTTCCTCTTCCCGGCCGTGCAGGTCGACGGCATCTGCTACACCGACGGGGCCCTCCGCCAGAACACGCCGCTCAACCCGGCGCTGCGGATGGGGGCCGAGCGCGTGATGGTGATCAGCGTGACCCAGGATCCCGCCGTGGCGGCGCGCTCGGCGCGCCTCGGCTGCCGCCGCAACCCCTACCCCGGCGCGCTCTTCCTCCTCGGCCGCATGGTCAACGTGCTCCTCGCCCAGTCGCTCGACCACGAGCTCAACCGGGTCGAGATGTACAACCGGCTCATCGCCGGCGGCGTGGAGGCCTACGGCCCCGACTTCATCCGCACCTTGAACGGGATCCTCTCCGGCCTGCGCAACGCCGAGTACCGCCCCGTCCGCACCTTCCACCTGCGCCCCTCGCGCGACCTCAACCGCCTCGCCCTGCAAGCGCTCCGCGAGGCGCCCGACGAGCTCGAGGCGGCCGGGCTGGGGGGACGCTTCGTCGGCTGGGTGCTCGGCTCGGCGGCGGTGGCGGAGTCCGAGCTCCTCGCGCTGCTCCTCTTCACCCCGACCTTCATCCGCCGGCTCCTCGAGCTCGGCTACCACGACGCCCGCTCGCGGCGCGAGGAGCTGCTGCGGTTCTTCGAGGAGAGCCCGGTGGAGCGGCGGGTCGCCGCGGTCTGAGGCGCGATCCGAGGGGCGAGCCTCAGGGGTACTGCTCGACCTTGAGGTCGTCGAAGCTCGCGTGCGACTCGCGGGCGAAGACCCCGGCGGAGCCCTGCGTGTAGGCGGGGAGCGACTGGTCGAGGTAGGTGACCGTGACCGGATCGCCGGCGCCTGGCAGCAGCGTGCAGGTGAGCATGGCGCCAGCGCTGCCGCCGGTCACCACGAGCTGCAGCCTGTACCACGTGCTGAGGCTGACGGTGGCCGCGCTCTGCTTGAAGGTGTTGCTCGAGCACTCGTCGGTCCGCCGCCCGACGGAGACGTCACCGGCGGTGGCGATGGCGCAGAAGTAGTATCGGTTCATGCAGCCCGTCGCGCTCACCACGCGGGCCATCACGCCCGCCTCCCCGACGCCGAGGAGGCAGTCCGACTCGACCCGCACCCGCGCGCTCACCCGCACGTCGCCCCAGCTCGCTCCGGGCACCCAGGCGTCGGGGGTGTCGGACACGCAGTTGCCGGCGTAGTACTCGCCGTTGCCGACGTTCCAGACGCCGCTGCCGTCGTCCTGGAGCTTGGTCCCGCTGCTGAAGTCGTCCTCGAAGAGCGGCGGCCGCGAGCTGTCCGGGCTGGCTCGGTCGGGGGGACGGACCGCGTCCGCCACAGGCTCACGATCTCTGCGGGTGCTGTCCGCCAGGCGGACGTCGTCCGAGGCCGCGTCAGACTCCGCCGGTCCAGCCGCGAAGGGCAGCATGCCGTGGCAGCCGGCGAGGAGGAGCGACACCAGGAGCAGGCGCATCCGACCCATTATGGGACACGGGTCAGCTCCCCGTCGAGCGCGGGGTCACCAGCGGTACTCGACCCCGATGTTGAAGTCGAGCGTCGAGTAGAGCTGCCAGCCGACGGAGTTGTTCAGCCAGGCGGGCCCGATGGTCCAGAGCAGCTCGGCGCCGAGCCCGAAGGAGGGGACGAAGAAGTAACGGAAGCCGAAGCCGCCGCGCGGCCCGAGCGCGATGCCCTTGACGTCGTTCCAGAGGAAGAGGCCGGAGAGGATGCCGCCGATCTTCACGTGGAACTGGACCGGCACCGAGCGCAGGCGCCACTTCAGCTTGACCCCGATCGCCGTCTCCAGCGCGTTGCCGCCGAAGTGGTGCCAGCCGCCGTAGTAGTTGTCGCAGC
Source organism: Myxococcota bacterium (assembly GCA_022710245.1). The sequence continues at coordinate 4,209 of JAKLHH010000277.1, read as the reverse complement.
GGTAGGGGCGACCGTGCGAGTCGTAGCACCAGCCCCAGCCGCTCTGGGAGCCCACCGACACGTTGAGCTGCACGTTGAGCCAGACCAGCTTGCCGAGCGCGTGGCTGTAGTCGTTGAACCACTTGAAGCCGCCCGGAGCCCAGTCGGTGAGCCCGGCCGCGAAGCCGATGCCGCCGGAGATCTCGTTCGTGCCGCGGAGCTGGAAGTTCTTGGCTGCCTCGGCTCCCGTCCCCCAGAGGCACCCAACCACGATGACGAGCGCGATGAGCTTTTTCATGGCGCCGTTTCTACCAGACGCGCGCGGCCGCCGCCAAGTCCGCGCGCGTAAAGGCCCGAAGCCGTTGCAAGGACCCGCCCTCTCTGTACAATGCGCCAAGGCAAGGAGATCCGATGCAGAGGGACGAGCTGCTACGAGAGCTGGAGCGCAAGGCGGTGCGCTACCGGATGGAGATCATCGAGATGCTCGCGGAGGCCGGCTCCGGCCACCCGGGAGGCTCGCTCTCCGCCATCGACCTGGTGAGCGCCCTCTACCACGGCAAGCTCCGCCACCGCGCCGCGCAGCCCGACTGGGCAGAGCGCGATCGCTTCGTCCTCAGCAAGGGCCACGGCGTCCCCGCCCTCTACGTGGTGATGGCCGACCTCGGCTACTTCCCCCGCGAGTGGCTCTGGACCCTGCGCAAGCTCGGCTCGCCGCTGCAGGGGCACCCGAGCGTCTCCTCGCTGCCCGGCATCGAGGGCTCGACGGGCTCGCTCGGCCAGGGGCTCAGCATGGCGCAGGGCATGGCGCTGGCGGCGCGGCTCGACGGCGCGCGCCACCGGATCTACTGCCTGATGGGCGATGGCGAGACCGAGGAGGGCCAGGTCTGGGAGGCCGCGCTCTCGGCGCCCAAGTTCCGCCTCGACAACCTGACCGTCATCCTCGACTACAACAAGGCGCAGATCGATGGCACCGTCCGCGACGTGATGGACCTGGAGCCGCTGGCGGACAAGTGGCGCGCGTTCGGCTGGCAGGTCCTCACCATCGACGGCCACGACCACCGGCAGATCCTGGACGCGCTCGACGAGGCCGAGCGGGTGCGGGCGCGGCCGACCTACATCATCGCCCACACCGTCAAGGGCAAGGGCGTCTCCTTCATGGAGGGCGTGGTCTCCTGGCACGGCGTCGCGCCCACCCGCGAGGAGGCGGACCGCGCGCTGGCGGAGCTCAAGGCACGCGCCGGGCTGCCGGCGGAGGAGGCCGTGCGATGAAGCCGATCCCGACCCGCGACGCCTTCGGAGAGGCGCTGCTCCGCCTGGGCGCGGAGGAGCCCCGCATCGTCGTCCTCGACGCTGACCTCAGCGAGTCCACCCGCTCGCACGCCTTCGGCAAGGCCTACCCGGGGCGCTTCTTCGAGATGGGGATCCAGGAGGCGAACATGATCTCCACCGCGGCGGGCCTCGCCCGCGCGGGCAAGATCGCCTTCTGCTGCTCCTTCTCCTGCTTCGTCACCGGCCGCTTTGACCAGATCAAGTGCTCGGTGGCGTACAACAACGTGCGCGTCACCGTGGTCGGCACGCACGCGGGCTGCGGGGTCGGCCCCGACGGCTACACGCAGATGGCGCTCGAGGACCTCGCGCTGCTGCGCAGCCTGCCCAACATGACGGTGCTGCAGCCAGCCGACGACCTGGAGACGATCCAGTGCGTCGAGCACCTGGTCCGCGAGGGGAGCGGGCCGGCGTTCCTGCGCCTGACCCGGCAGAAGGTGCCCCGCGTGCACGCCGAGGGCTACCGCTTCGTCCTCGGCGCGCTCGACGTCCTCCGCGAGGGCAAGGACCTGGCGATCTTCGCGACGGGCGCCACCGTGCACGGCGCGCTGGGGGCCGCCGAGAAGCTGGCCGGCGAGGGCCTGCGCGTCGCGGTGGCGAACGTCCCCACGCTGAAGCCCCTCGACGGGGCGGCGGTGGCGGCCCTGGCGCGCTCCTGCTCGGGGCGCGTCCTCACCGTCGAGGACCACGGCGTCACCGGCGGCCTCGGCTCGGCGGTCTGCGAGGCGCTCGCCGAGCACGGCCCGGCGCGGGTGCACCGGGTCGCGCTGCGCGAGTTCGGCGAGTCGGGGAGCACCGAGGACCTCTTCGCCAAGCACCACCTCGACGGCGCCGGCATCGCCCTCGAGGCGCGGCAATTCGGGCGAGGCGACGCCGCGCACGCCGAGCGACAATTTCTGTCACGCCTGTGAGCAGCGCCGCCCTGCAGATCCTGGCCGCGAGCAAGAAGAGCGCGCTCGCGCGCGGTCAGATCGGCTGCCAGGGCGAGATCGCCACCTTGAACGTCGCCCGCGGCTGCGCCGGGGCCTGCGCGTTCTGCTACGCGCGCTGCTACACCGGCGCGCCGCCGCCGGACCAGCTCCTCCTCTACACGGAGCTCCCGACGCTGCTGCGCCGGGAGCTGGACAGCGCGCACCGCAAGGCGCCGCTGCCGCGCTTCGTGGTGCTCTCGACGGCGACCGACGGCTTCCTCGGCGGCCCGCAGGTCGCCCAGCTGACCCGGGCCTGCCTCGAGATCCTGCTGAACCGCGGCGTCGGCGCCAGCTTCGCGACGCGCGGCGTGATCCCCGAGGACGCGCTCGCCGTGCTCGGCCGCTACCCGAGGCACGTGCAGATCAGCGTGCCGCTGGTCTCCCTCTCGGAGAGCTACTCGCGCGCGTGGGAGCCCGGCGCGGCGCTGCCAGCAGAGCGGCTCTTCCTGCTCCAGCGACTGCTCCAGCTCGGGATCAGCCCGCGGGTGCGCCTCGAGCCCGTCATCCCGTTCGTCAACGACGACACGGAGCAGGTGCGCGAGGTGATCTCGGCGCTGGTCGGGCTGGGCATCGTCGAGGCCACGATCTCCTTCCTGCACCTCAGGCCCGGCGTCGAGGACCAGCTCCGCCGCGACGCCCCGACCGAGCTGCGGCGGCTCGTCCTCGGCGGCTTCGCTCCGGTGGGCGATCGCCCGGTCTTCCAGCACCTGCCGGTCAAGCAGCGCCTGGCCGGTCTCAAGCGCCTCCAGCGCCTGGCCCGCGAGCACGGCCTCCGCCTCTCGGCCTGCCACTGCCAGAACCCCGGCATCCCCGCGGGCCGCTGCCCCGTCGCGCCGCTCGAGCTGCCGCGGCCCCGCTCCGAACAGGGCGAGCTCTTCGCGTCCGGCCCTGCCCCCACCCCGTCCACCGAGGCCGCTGGCGCGCCCGCCGAGGGCGCTGCCCCGCCCGGAAAGCCCGGCCCCGGGGACCAGGGGCCGAAGGGCTCCTAGCCCGGCTGGAGGCCTCCTGGAGGCGGTGTGCCCGTGGGCGAGCGGACGCCTGGCGCCCCTTTGCAATGGACGCTGGTTATGGTACCAGCATCATTGATGTCGGATGCCCTGAGACCCATCACTCCTGATCGCATCGACGCCGATGCTGCCAAGGTCGTCCGCCGGTTGAACCGCTTCGGCTTCGAGGCCTACCTGGTGGGCGGCTGCGTCCGCGACCTGCTCCTCGGACGGCGCCCGAAGGACTTCGACGTCTCCACCAACGCCACCCCGCTGGAGATCCGCAAGCTCTTCCGCAACTGCCGCATCATCGGCCGGCGGTTTCGGCTCGCGCACATCTTCTTCGGCGAGAAGATCATCGAGACCTCGACCTTCCGGGCGCAACCCGCGGCAGATCCGGCGCTGCCCCCCGACGCCGAGCCCGAGCTCCTGATCCGTCGGGACAACACCTTCGGCACCGCCGAGGAGGACGCGGTCCGGCGCGACTTCACCATCAACGGCCTCTTCTACGACCTCGCCAACGAGCGGGTGATCGACTACGTGGAGGGCCTCGCGGACCTGCGGGCGGGCAGCGTCCGCACCATCGGGGATCCCCGCATCCGCTTCCAGGAGGACCCCGTCCGCATCCTGCGCGCCGTGAAGTTCGCCGCCCGGCTCGACTTCCGCTTCGAGCCCGCGACCGAGGCGGCGATGATCGAGTTCCGCGGCCTGATCGCCAAGTGCTCCCCGGCCCGCGTCCTCGAGGAGATCTACCGGCTCCTCGGGACCGGCCGCTCGGTGCGCACGCTGGAGCTCCTCCAGGAGACGGGCGCCCTGGCCGCGCTGCTCCCCGAGGTCGGCGCGCTGCTGGCGCCCCCCGTGCACCCTCGCGCCCGTGAGGCGGTGCTCCCGATCCGCAGCCGCAGCAGCCTCCCCGCGGTGGCGCCCGAGGAGCTGCCGCGGGACGC
>JAKLHH010000276.1 GCA_022710245.1 Myxococcota bacterium | reverse complement strand
GTGACCCGCATCTCGATCTCGCGGCCGTTCACCAGCCCCTTCCTGGTCAGCGGGCCAGAGAGGCGCTTGTACTTCTCGTAGCTCTCGGCGGGCGCCTTGAAGCCGGCGCTGACGAGCCAGTTGTAGAGCGTGCGGGAGTGGGTGAGGTCGTAGCGCGCGTGGTAGTCCCAGCCGGCGTGGACGCTGATGTCCATCACGCCGTCCTCGAGGTAGCGATCATAGTGGAGGTAGGCGTCGTTCGAGGGCGGGATCGGGTCGAGCTTGAGGTCCACCGTCTCCAGCTCGCAGCCGCAGCTGGTGGGCGACCACTTGCCGGCGCTGTAGCCCGAGGAGGAGAAGTAGATCACGCTGTCGTTGGAGATCTTCGCCATCTGCAGCGGGAAGCTGGTCGCGTCGGCCGCGAGGCTCAGCTTGGAGCGGATCTTCTTCAGCAGCTCCTTGGTGCCGCCGACCTGCACGGCGAAGGCGGCGGAGAACTTGAGCGGGTTCTCCGGGTCGACCTTCACCGTGTCGCTCTCGTAGGAGCCGTCGAGCACCATCGCGCGCACGCCGCCGTAGTCGGCCGCGGTGGCGCCGTGGCCGCTCTCCTTGTCGATCAGGAAGAGGTGGAGGAACCAGCCGATCTGGCGGGTCTTGCCCTCGATGATGCGGCGGGCGCGGTCGGCGCGCTCCTCGGCCGTCCTGTCCTTGAAGCTCTCGTCCAGCTCGACGTTGATCACCGTGCTGGCGCGGTACTCCTGCGCGGTGTTGGAGAAGTAGTTGTCTTCCTTGCCCGCGGGCGCGATCACGTTCTCGTCCTCGGCGCTGCCGTCGGTCTGGCAACCGCAGAGCAGGGAGGCGGCACAGAGCAGGGAGCCGGCGAGGGCGGGGACCACGAGGATCTGGGGGCGCATGTCTCCTCCACCTGAACCAGGTTGAGCGCTACGTGCTGCAACTCCGGTACCGCCGGTGGTCCGGAGCGATCTGCTGGGTCCACGGGGGGTTGGCCGGGTACGCGAGGCGTCCTGCAGCGGTACCCCGAGTAGCCTGGCGGGTGCAGGAGCCCCCTGCTGTCAACAGGCGGGACGGAGGTGAGGGGCGAGGGAGGTCGGTGAGAGCGGAGGGTGAGAGCGGAGGGAGGCCGCGGAGACTACGGCGTCTTGACCTTGAACTTGAACCGGATCTCGATGAAGTCGAGGTTGCTCGGGTCGCTGCTGCACGAGCTCAGCGTGATGAGGCCGGACTTCAGCTCGGCCGGGTAGATCACGTCATCGCAGGCGACGATCTTCTGATCCCCGAAGAAGATGTCCGAGTCGTAGATCTCGAAGTGGATCTTGGCCTGCAGGTCGGACGACTTGGCGGTCAGCAGGTAGGCCGCGTTGAAGTCGGCCGTGTAGCCCTCTGGCGCGGCCTTGCTCTGCGCGCTCACCCCGGCGACCGTCACCTTGACGTACATCTCCGGCGGCGCGTCGCCCTCGAGGAAGCTGTCCCAGACGACCGGGTTGCCGCTGGCGTCCTTCGCCCGCACCTCGACGTGATCGATCATCATGTCCCAGGTCGAGTTGTTGTTGGCGATGCACTGGCGGCCCCAGTACGGGTCGGTCCCGCAGAAGAGGTGAGGCGCGCTCGCCCCGCCGCAGGTCTCGCAGGTATAGCCGCCGTCGCCGCAGGCCGAGTCGACCTTGCCCGTCTGGCAGCTCCCGTTCTTGCAGCAGCCGCTCGCGCAGGTCGTCGTATCGCACTTGCTGTCGTCGTTGCAGTTACCCGCGTACGGGTCGCAGATGTTGCTCCCGCTGCAGGCCGAGCAGGTGTTCCCGAAGAGACCGCAGTTGCTCGAGTTGGCCGGGTCGTGGCAGACCTTCGAGGCATCGCAGCAGCCGGCGCAGGTGAGGTAGGAGCAGCCCGACTGGCAGCTCCCGGCGGAGCAAGCCGTGGCGCCGGAGCAGGAGGTGCACGCCTGGCCGTTCTTGCCGCAGGCGGAGTTCTCGCTCCCCGCCTTGCAGGTGTCGCCCTGGCAGCAGCCCGTCGAGCAGGAGGTCGGCGTGCAGGTGCACTTGGCGTTCGAGCAGCCGAGGCCAGTGCCGCAGGTCTGACAGGCGGTGCCGCCGGAGCCGCAGGCCGTCGCGGTGTTGCCCGGCGCGCAGTTGCCGTTCTTGTCGCAGCAGCCGCTCGGGCAGCTGGTCGCGTCGCACTTGACCGTGATGTCCTTGCAGGTACCGGCCTGGCAGCTCTGGTTGTTGCCGCAGGTGGTGCAGGTCGCGCCCGTGTTGCCGCAGGCGGCCTCGGTCGTGCCGGGGACGCAGTTGCCCTTCGCGTCGCAGCACTTGCCCGCGCAGGTGGTGGCGTTGCAGGCCACCGCCTTGCACTCCTGGCTCTGGCACTGCTCGCCGTTGCCGCAGGCCTTGCAGGTGACGCCGCCCTTGCCGCAGAGGCCGGGGTTCGAGCCCGGCATGCACACGCCCTGATAGCAGCAGCCGTTCGGGCAGCTGGTCGCGTCGCAGGCCTTGGCCGCGCACTTGTTCGAGGTGCAGGTCTCGGTGCTGGTGCAGATGGCGCAGGCCGCCCCGCCCTTGCCGCAGGCTGAGCCGGTGTCACCCGGGACGCACATGTCGCCCGAGCAGCAACCCGTCGGGCAGGTGCTTGGGGTGCAGGTGGCGCTCGTCTTCTGGCAGGAGCCGAGCTGACACCTCTCGTCGCCAGCACAGGCCTGGCAGGCCGCGCCGCTCATGCCGCACTTGGCGTCGCTCAGGCTGCCAGGCACGATGCACTTGCCCGTGGTGTCGCAGCAGCCGACGCAGTTGGATGGTCCGCACGTCGTCGGCGGGGTGCTGCTCCCGCCTTCGCACGCTGCGATGGTACAGACCACTAGCAGCACCCCCAGGAGCTCGAGGTTCCGCATGGCTCTCCTTCCCTAAGGCTAAGGTCCGATCAGTCTACACCCGCGCTGGTCCGGCGCGAAAGAGAGGCTCGTCGCCGGCCGGCACCACCGCGCGCCACTTCTGTCGCCTCTCGCGGGGACCTGATACATTCCTGGGGATGCCGCGAACACCTCCAGGCCGGCAGCCACCGGACTCTCGTTCACTCGAGCACCTGGCGAACAGCTCTCTCGACGAGCTGGCCGACGACTCCCGCGGAGCCGCGGGCGGGCTCGAGGACCTCGCCGCGGCGCCCGGCCGGCGTGGCGGGCTCGAGGACCTCGCGCAGCACCCCGGCGGCGGCCTCGACGACCTCGCCGGTCACTCGACTGGCGGCGGCCTCGAGGACCTCGCGCAGCACCCCGGCGGCGGCCTCGACGACCTCGCTGCGGCGCCCGGCCGGCTCGGCGGGCTCGAGGACCTCGCGCAGCACCCCACCGGCGGGCTCGAGGACCTCGCCGCGGCGCCCGGCCGGCGCGGCGGGCTCGAGGACCTCGCGCAGCACCCCGGCGGCGGCCTCGACGACCTCGCCGGTCACTCGACTGGCGGCCTCGAGGACCTCGCGCAGCACCCCGGCGGCGGCCTCGACGACCTCGCTGCGGCGCCCGGCCGGCTCGGCGGGCTCGAGGACCTCGGCGGGCTCGAGGACCTCGCTGCCCCACGCCAGGGCACGACGCCGACGCGCGCGCCAGCTCCCCGGCGCGCACCCACGGGGCCGGCGGCTCCCACGCGCGCGCCTCGCCCGCCGACGGTCACCAGCCCGCAGCGGCCGGCCGTCGAGGAGCGCGGGGGTGGGCGGAGGCGCGAAGCTCCGGCCGAGGGGCAAGTCGGGCGAGGCGACGCCGCCTACACCGAGCACGAGTTTCAGCTCGGCGCCTCCGAGGACACGGATCCCGGTCTCGGCCGGGTGCTCGACCTCGGCGCCGCCGCCCTCGACCCTGCGGAGGCGCGCTTCGACGACAGCGTGCCGGAGCTGGAGCCCGCCATCGAGGTCGGGCTCGCACCGCTGACGTCGGGAGACTCCCTGGAGCTCGCCTCCCCGCTCGAGCTCGCCTCCCCGCTCGAGCTCGCCTCCCCGCTCGAGCTCGCGGGTCACGCCGCGCCCGGGGCCGAGCTCGCCAGCGCGGCTCCCGAGGCGGAGCTCGCGCTCGCCACGGCGGGCCCCGGCGCGGCTGGCGCGGCCGACTTCGATCCCTCCGCGAGGGAGCTGGCGCCCGCCGCCGATCTGGACCTGCCGCTCGCGTCCGCCGCGGACCAGGTCCTCGAGCTCGGCTCCTCCTACCAGCCCCCCGACCCTTCGCTGCGACTCGTCCCGCCCGGAGCAGAGGACGCGCTCGCCCTCGCCGGCCGCGGCCCCGAGATCGGCTACCAGCCGCCGGCGCCCGCTGACCCCGCGCAGGACTACCTCGGCTATCAGGCGCCACCGAGCCTCGTGGAGCGCGCCCTGCCCGAGGGCCAGAGCCTCGATCTCGCGGACGGCGTCGAGGTCTTCCGCACCCAGCCCGCCGGCACCGTCTTCCAGGGAGCAGCGCCGCCGGCCGCGACCGCTGCGCCGATGGCCGCCCCCGCGACCGCCGTCGACGAGACGGCCCACGATGCCGAGAAGGTGGGCGACTTCTTCCGCACGCTGGAGAAGACGGTCAAGCTGCTCAACCTCTACGAGGGGCGCGGCGAGGCCTGCGTCAAGGCGCTCGTCCAGACCTACGAGCAGCTGCGCCCCATCGTGGGGAAGGGCTCGCTGCGCCTGACGGTGACCCCGTACGAGTTCCTCCTCGGCGGCCGCTCGGTCTACACCTCGGAGGAGGATCGCAAGGGGCTCTCCTACCACCTCTTCCGCGATGGGGTGCGCGAGCTCGAGCTGCGGCCGGGGATCGAGAGCTGGGAGCTGAAGGAGCTCGTCGACATCATGCGCGCGGTGACCTTCCGCAGCGAGGAAGAGGACTCGGTCACCCTGCTCTGGAACCGGAACATGCCCGGCGTCCGCTACCGCGCCATCGACTTCTTCATCGAGGGGATGCACGACGCCGAGGGCGTGGACCTCACCGGCCACGTCAAGGCGCTGGTCGCCGAGTGCTCGCAGCCGCTCCACGGCGCACCTGGCCCTGACCCACGCGCCCTCCTCGCCCGCCTCGACGCCGCCACGCTCGAGCAGGCGCGCGCCCGTCGCCAGGCACGGCTGGCCGAGCTGCTCGCTCAGGGCGGCGATCCCGCCTCCTCCGCGTACGTCGCCGACACGGACGCGATCAGCGCCGGGACGTGGGCCCGCGCGGTGAGCCTGCTCGAGCGGCTGCTGCGAGCGCGCCCCGGCGACCGCGCGCTGACCGGGCTCCTCGGCCGCTTCCTCGAGGAGCTCTGGCGTGAGGGGCGCTGGCCGGCGCTCGGCGCGGTCTGCACCGCGGTGGCCTCGCTGGACCGCGCTGCCCACGCCGCGGGCGGCGAGCTCCCGCACCTGCGCGAGGCGCTGCTGCAGGTGAGCGCCCGCGAGCGGCTGACGACGCTGCTGCCGGTGCTGGAGGGCTGCACCGTCTCGCAGTTCGTGCTCCTCGAGCCGCTGCTGCGCGTGCTGCCCGCCGTGGCGGACGCGACCCTCGGGCTGCTGCTCGCCAAGATGCCCGCCGGGGAGCCGCAGGACCGGCTCTTCGAGATCCTTCGCGCGCGCGGGGTCGACCTGACCGACTACTACCGGCAGCGGCTGAAGAGCCCGAACCTCAGCCACGTCCTCACCGCGATCGCGGCGCTCCGCGCGCTCGGCACCGCCGCCGCCCAGCAGGCGCTGCGCGGCGTGCTCGGTCACTCGAACGGGCGCGTGCGCCTGGAGGCCCTGCAGGCGCTCTCCACCGCGCTCGAGGAGCGGGACATCCCCGCCGTCCTGCTCTGCCTCGACCTGCCGAGCCGCGACCTGCAGGAGCTCGCCTGCGAGCTCCTCGAGCGGCTGCCCGGGGCGCGCTTCGCCCAGCAGCTGCTGGCGCTGGTGAAGCGCGCCGACTTCGAGGAGCTGCAGCCCCAGCGCCGACGCCGGCTGCTCGCGCTGCTCGTCCGCTGGGGCGGCGCCGAGAGCTACGACTTCGTGATCAAGCGGATCTGCGCGCCCAACACCTTCCGGCGCGCCAAGCTCGAGGAGCAGCGCCAGGAGATGATCCAGTCCGTGCAGCAGGTGGGGGGCGCCCGCGCGCGCAAGGTCTTCGAGGCTTGCCTGCAGAGCAAGCCGCCTGACGCCACGCGGACCCTGATCAACGCCGCGCTCGAGGCGCTGCGATGACCGCGCGCTCCACGCGGAACCGCGACGCCCAGCTCGCCGCCGCCCAGGACGCGCTGGCGACCTCGCTGATCAACCACCTCTGCGCGCTGGAGCAGGCGCTCCGCCTCTACGAGTTCAGCAACTCGGCGGTCGCCGCGGTGCTGAGTGACATCGTCGAGACCACCCGCACCTACGAGAAGAAGCTCGGCGAGCCGGTGACGTTCTCCTCGGTCGAGGCGAGCTTCTTCATCTGCCGGCGCCTGGTGCGGCTGAGCTTCAGCGACTACCGCAAGTCGCTGCAGGTGCGGGACCTCTGGCGCGGCGTCGGCGTCGGCGAGCTGGCCTTCCCGACCGGCCTCACGCTCCCCGCGCTGCAGGAGTTCGCCAAGCACTACGCCCTGGCGGTCACCGACCCGGAGCAGGCCGACCTCCTCTCCGGCGCCTGGGGCGGCGTCGTCGCGCGCTCGCTGCAGGCGACCGAGTCGGAGTTCCGCCAGCTCGAGCGCGACGAGCTCACGGTGCAGGCCTACTGCTCGCTGGTCGTGCTGGTCCGCCACCTGCTGACCTCGCTGCAGGCCGGCGAGCGCCTCCCCATGCTGCGCATCAAGCGCACGCTGCAGGTCCTCGCCGATTGCTGCACCACCCACGAGGGGCTGCTCCTCGCGCTCGCGCGCAGGATGGGCGGCCGCCGCGACCTCGCCCTGCACCTCACCAACACCGCGGTCTACGCGCTGGTCGCCTCGCGCGGCCTCCGGCTCCGGCGCCTCGAGCTGCTCACGCTGCTGCCCGCCGCGCTCTTCCATGACTTCCCCAAGCTGGGGCTCCCCGAGGCGACCGCCGCCGCGCTGGAGCGGCCCGCGGCGATGTCGCCCAGCGATCGGGAGGCGGTGGGCGCGCGCTGGCTGAACGCGGTGCAGGGCCTGCTCCAGGCGATCGGGTTCACCGAGGAGACGATCCCCCGCCTGGTGACGATCTTCGAGTCGCAGCTCGAGTTCAGCCGGACTGACCTCTACCCGGAGCACCAGGGCAGCGAGCTCACCTTCTACTCCCAGCTCGTCGCCACCGCCTCCGCGATCGACAGCCTCACCCTGCCGCCCGTCGCCGGCGGCGCCGCCCGCGCCCCCCACCAGGCGCTGCTCGAGCTCGCCGAGCGGCCGGGGCCGCACCCCGAGCTGGTGAGCGCGGTCATCCAGACGCTCGGCTGGTACCCGCCCGGGACCGCGGTGCTGCTGAACACGGGCGAGGTGGGGCTGGTGCTGTCCGCCAACCCGGACAACCCGGAGCAGCCCCAGCTCCGCCTGGTGCGCGACGCGAAGGGCCAGGCCGTCGACGGGCCGACCTTCGAGCTCGGCGCCGATCAGGCGCGGACCGTGGTCTGGTGTCTCGATCCCGACCGGCTCGGCGTGAACCCGGTCGCGGCCTTCCGCACGTCGAAGCCGGCAGGGTAGAACCGCTCGACCTCACACCGCGAGGTGCTACGCTTCGTCCTCGCCCAGGCGGGCGCGAGGTGAGGAGATGCTCTCCGCGCTGCTCCCGGCCCGTGCCAGGCTCGCGCTGCTCGCGTGGCGCAAGGCCTTGCGCTCCCTCCTCCTGGCGGCGACCGCCGCACCGAGGCCGCTCTTCAGTGAGGGACCAGCCGCCCTGCCTGACGACTGGGCGCCGCAGCCCTCGCGCCCCCGAGCGCCGGCCAGCGAGGTCGTCGTGCCGCGGCGCTCCTCGGGGCGCAGCCACGCGGTCCGCTACGCGAGGAGCGCGGTGACCCTGGAGGTGGACGAGGCGCAGACCCTGCTCGAGGCAGGGCTCGCCGCCGGCCTCGAGCTCGCGTCGGCCTGCCGGATGGGGCTCTGCGGCACGTGCCGGAGCCGCCTGCTCGAGGGGCAGGTGGAGATGGCCGAGCCGAACGCGCTCTCTGACGCCGAGCGCGAGCGGCGCTACTGCCTGCCTTGCATCTCACGGCCGCGCGGGCCGGTGACGCTGGACTCCTGAGCAGGCGAGCGCCGCCGGTCAGGCCACGCGCAGGAGGAGGTGGAGGATGAGGGAATGGTTGCAGGGCCTGGTGCCGGTCGGGGTGCGACGTCGTGGCGCGGCGCTGCTGGAGCTCGCGGGGCTGGCGCGCCAGGTCGCCAGCCCGAGGGTGGTGCTGGAGATGCTCCCCTCGGTGGGTGGGGTGGTGGTCCAGCGGCAGGGGA
>JAKLHH010000275.1 GCA_022710245.1 Myxococcota bacterium | reverse complement strand
CGCGCGCTGGAGCCGGCCGTTGCGCGGCTGGGGCCTCTTCCGCTCCGCGCTGCACGACCTGGTCTCCCGGCTGCTCGGCGGAGGGGCGCCGCTCGACGCCGTTCAGGAGTCGACCTCGCGCGAGGTCCGCCGGCGCTTGATCTCCCCGCGCCGGTGCTTCGCCGTCAGGCGGCGCTCGCGCGAGGCCCGGCTCGGGCGCGTGGCGCGGCGGGGCTTGGGCGGCACCGCGGCGCGCCGGATCAGCTCGAGCAGCCGCTCGATGGCGTCCTCGCGGTTGCGCTCCTGGGTGCGGTGACGCCGCGCGGTGATCAGCAGCACGCCCTCGTCGCTGAGCCTCCGCCCGGCGAGCACCATCAGGCGGGCGCGCACGTCGTCGGGGAGCGAGGGCGAGCCCGCGACGTCGAAGCGGAGCTGCACGGCGGTGGCCACCTTGTTCACGTTCTGGCCGCCGGGGCCCGCGGCGCGGACGAACTCGAGCTCGAGCTCGCGCTCGTCGAGGCTGATGGCGGTGGTCACCTCGAGCATGGCGTCACCTCCTCACAACCGGCTGATGAAGCCGCTGACCAGCGCGCCCAGCTCGGCGTCGAGCTCGGGCACGCCGCCTTCGGCCGGCGGCATCCGGCGCCGCCCCTCGAGGCCGCGCAGGCGCAGCACCAGCTCGCTCTGCGCGGGCTGCCCGGGGCTCAGCACCGGCCGCCCGAGCGCGCCCATCACGCGGCTCTGGCCGCCGAGGGCCCGACGCAGCTCGCCCAGGCTGTACGCGCGCCCCGGCGCGAGGACGAAGCCGGTGTCGCGTGCGGCCGCGAGCGAGGCCGTGTTGTGGCAGCTGAGGCAGTTCATGCGGAAGAGCGCGAGGACGCGCTCGCCGAGCTGCGCCGCCTCGCCCTCCCCCTGGACCAGGCGCGGCGGCTCGCGCAGGCCTCGCAGCTGCTCCTCGGAGAGGACCAGCCAGCCGCGCTGCACCAGGGCCTTGATCGACGCCGCCGTCAGCGCGCCCGGGTGCGCCCCGAAGGCGAGCACCGGCTGCCGCTCCGGCTCACGGTAGGCGCCGGCCGCGCCGCCGTGGCAGAGGTCGCAGTTGACCTTGCCGGGGAAGACGTACGGCTGCCCCCTGAAGCTGACCGTCGTCGGCGCTGGCTTCACGCGCGTGGGGAGCCACTGGTCAGGCTGGAACGTGTAGGGCTCGAGCGGCTGCTCGCCGAGGCGGTTCTGGAAGCCGTTGACCCCGTCGGCGCTCGCCGGCAGCTGGTGCGCGGTGTAGAAGCGCCAGCCGCCGTTGAGCAGCCAGCCGTTCTGGTCGTCGCGGTCGGCGACCTTGAGCAGGAGCCGCCGCTCGACGAGCGTCGGCGCTCCGCCGGCGCCGACGTAGAACTCCTTCCACAGCTTGGTGCCGACCGGCACCTTGAGCGCGAGCCCGGCCGCGGTCGGCGTGGCCTCCAGGCGCTTGCCGTCGGGGATCCAGAGCCAGCGCTTCTTCACCGCCACGGTGCGCCCGTTGCGCAGCGGATCGCGGACCTCGTAGGCGACCGCATCGCGCGGCGGAGGAGGCAGCGCCTCGTCGAGCCAGCGGTCGTCGAGCTGCTGGCCGCGCGCGAGCACGCCGGCCGGGTGCGGCCGGAGCGGCGGCGTCTCCTGCTCGCCGCCACCGGCGCAGCCCGGCCCCGGGAGCGCCAGCGCGAGGAGCAGCGCGGCGGCCGCGCGAGTGATCTTGCTCATTTCGTGCTCCCTCCGGACCGAGAGGCTGACGGATCGCGCCCCTCGACGCAACCCCCACGCCCGCCAGAGCAGCGGGCGGAGAGCGACCTATGATACGCTGAAGGCCAACTCCCACGGTAGGGTCGCGATGCGAATGCTCCTGGCAGCAACCGTCCTCGGGGCCGGTGTGCTCCTCGCGCCCGCAGTCGGCGGGGCGGACGAGGTGACCCACGCCCTCGCGCGCAAGCACTTCGACACGGGCAAGACCTACTACCAGGTGGCCAACCACAAGCGGGCGCTCGAGGAGTTCGAGAAGGCCTACGAGCTGCAACCACTCCCCGAGCTCCGCTACAACATCGGCCGCTGCCACGAGGCGCTCGGTCAGCTGGAGAAGGCGATCGAGGATTACCGCGGCTACCTGCGCGGCAAGCCCGACGCCGCCGACCGGGCCGTCCTCGAGGCCCGCATCGCCAACCTCGAGCGGCGGCTCGCGGAGAGCAAGCCGAGGCCGGAGCCCGAGCGGACCGCCCCCGCTCCCGCTGAGGCGCCCTCGCGCTGGAAGCGCACGGCGGGCTGGACCGCGACCGCGGTCGGCGTGGCGGCGCTCGCCGGTGGCGTCGCCCTCGGCGCGCTGGTCCGGTCGAAGAGCAACGACTACCGGGACGGCGCCGCCGCCGGGAAGACCTACTTCGAGCTGGAGCAGATCGCCGACTCGGGGCGCAGCTACCAGCGCGGCGAGCTGACGCTGCTCATCGTCGGTGGCGTGGTGGCCGCGAGCGGGATCGGGCTCCTGATCTGGGACGCGACCAGCCGCCCCGAGGAGCGCGCCGCGGGCTCGCTCAGCGCGCGCCTGCTGCCCTGCGCGGGCGGGCGCGGCGGCGTGGGCCTCTGCACCAGCGGGCGGTTCTGATGACGGGCGGAGCGATCATGCACCAGGCATCCCTCAAGCTCGCGCGGCTCGGCCTCGCGCTCCTCCTCGGCCTCGGCGGGCTCTCCTGCCTCTTCGAGTCGAGCCCGCCCGCGGTCTACAGCTGCAGCACCGAGCACCCCGAGTGCCCGGCGGGGCTCGTCTGCCGCGCCAGCCGCTGCGTCGCGCCGGGCGATGCGCGCGTCGACGGCCCGGCGGCGGACCACGGCGACGGAGTGCGCGTGGACGCGCCGGTCGACGCGCCGCCCGCGGGAGAACGGCGCGTCGACATCGCACAGCACCCGGACCACCCGCGCCCCGAGGGGCCGCACGCCGACGCCCCGCTCACCTGCGGCAACCTCCAGCTGGACCCGCTGGAGGAGTGCGATGGCAGCAGCTTCGGCGGCAAGACCTGCCTCTCCGTGACGGGGAAGCCGCACGGCGTGCTCACCTGCGTGGGCTGCAAGATCAACTCGAGCGGCTGCCACCACTGCGGCGATGGCACCCCCGACGGCCCCGAGTTCTGCGACGGCAGCAACCTCAACGGCAAGAGCTGCCAGACGCAAGGCTTCAACGGCGGCACGCTCAAGTGCGGCACCGGCTGCCTGTCTTTCGACACCTCGAGCTGCTGCACCGCGCCGGCCCCTCCCACCGGGCTCAACCCGACCCGCATCGTCGCCCCCGGCGGCGATGACCTCAAGGCGGACGGCCTCTGCGTCCCCTACAAGACCATCACCAAGGCCCTGAGCGGCCTCACCGGTGGCGTCGTCTGGGTCGCGCCAGGCAGCTACGCCGCGGGGGAGACCTTCCCCATCATCATCCCGGGCAAGGTCACGCTGATCGGCAACACGGCAGACCACGGGGAAGGCCCGACGCCGACGAAGGTCATCGGCTCGGGCACCCACTACATCGACATCTGCACCTTCGTCCTCACCACGAACGCGCAGCTCGCCGGCATCTCCGTGGACCCCACGGGAGGCAACTATGGCGCCTGCGCCGACGCGGCGGTCGGCGCGAACATCCGCTATTGCACCTTCCGCGGCAGCAACGGCGTGCGGTCGATCGGCGCCGACTGCCTCGGCTCGATCAACAACTCCACCTTCGCGACCAGCAGCCTCGGGATCAAGACGGACTGCGGCACCTCGACGCTGATCCAGCTCAACAGCTTCGGCGGCGGCTTCGCCCAGCTCTGGGTCGGCGGCGGCAAGCCGACGATCGACCAGAACACCTTCGGGGCTGTGGGCGGGGCCCCCAGCTACGCGATCTACCAGGAGAACGCCGGCACCAGCCCGACCGTGACCACGAACACCGTCTCGGCGGCGTGCACGAAGAGCGCGATCTTCATCCAGAACGGCTCCGGCAAGTACCGGGGCAACAAGTTCACGGCGTCGGGGCAGCCGATGGCGGTGGACATCTCAGGGGGCGCCCCCGACTTCGGGCAGGCCGCGGTCACGAACGCCGGTGACAACGTCTTCAACGCGCAGGTGTTCCAGTACCAGGGGACGGCCAGCATCAACGCGATCGGCAACACCTGGAACACCGCCCCGCCCTCCTGCGCGCAGATCAAGACGCCGAACGCCGGCAAGGTGATCTGGGGGAACGGTCCAGCCGACCAGTGCCCGCCGTGAGGCCTCGACGTCCGGGTGATCCTGCTTGATGCGAGAGAGGAGCGTCATGCCGTCCATGGCGGGCATGCGCTCCTGTTGAGGTAGGGGGGAGAGCTCGAGGGGAGCGGGCCGCCGCTACTGCTCCTCGACCTCGCTGCTCTTCTTCTCGGGCTTGGCCTTGGCCGCCTTCGGCTTCGCGGCCTTCTTCGCCTTCTTCGCCTTCGGCTCCTTCGCCGCCTTCGGCTCCTTGGCCGCCTTCGCCGCCCTGCCGCCCCGCCCGCCCTTGCCGCCCTTGCCCTTCTTCGCGGCCAGCAGCTGCAGCGCCGCCTCGAGGGTGATCTCCTCGGGGGAGACCTCCTTCGGCAGCGTGGCGTTGACGCGGCCGTGGTTGACGTAGGGCCCGTAGCGGCCGTCCAGCACGCGCACCGCCTTGCCGTCCTCGGGGTGCGGCCCGAGGTCCTTCAGCGCGCGCTTGGCGCCCTGGCCCGGCCGGTCCGGCGCCGCCGCGATCAGCGCCACCGCCTCCTCGAGGGTGATCTCGAGGACGCTCAGCGGCTCCTTCACGCTGACGTACTTGCGGTCGTGCAGCACGTACGGCCCGAAGCGCCCGACGCTGGCCTTCACCACCTTGCCGGTCTCGGGGTGATCGCCGAGCGTGCGCGGCAGGTGGAGCAGCTTCAGCGCGATCTCGATGTTCACCTCGTCCATCTTCATGCCCTTGAGGAGGGAGGCGCGCTTGGGCTTGGTGCCGTTCTGGCTGTCCTCGCCGAGCTGCACGTAGGGGCCGTACGGCCCCACCTTGAGGTAGACCGGCAGCCCGGTCTCGGGGTCCTCGGCGAGCTTGGCCGGCCCGGAGGTCTTCTGCTCGCGCAGGCGCCGCACCATCTCCGCGGTGAGCTCCGACGGGGGCAGGTCGAGCGGGATCGAGGCCGTCACCTTCTGATCGCCGTTCTGCCAGATCAGGAAGGGGCCGAACTGGCCGATGCGCACCTCCGCCGAGCGGTCCTCGAGCTCGACGGCGACGATGGTGCGCGGGTCGACGCTCGCCTCCTTGTCGCTCACCTGCTGGGCGAGGCCCTTCTCGCCCAGGTAGAAGTGGCGCAGGTAGTCGAGCCAGGTGGCGTCCCCGGCGGCGATGTCGTCGAGCTTCTGCTCCATCTCGGCGGTGAACTTCAGATCGACCAGCTCCGGGAAGTGCGACTCGAGGAGCTTGGTCACCGCGAACGCCGTGAAGGTCGGCACCAGCTCCTTGCGCTGCCGGAGCACGTAGCCGCGGTCGATCACGGTGCCGATGATGGAGGCGTAGGTCGACGGGCGGCCGATCCCCTCGGCCTCGAGCGCCTTGACCAGCGAGGCCTCGGTGAAGCGCGCGGGCGGCTTGGTCTCGTGCGACTGCGGGCTCAGCTCCAGGCAGTCGACCTCCTCGCCGACCACCAGCGGCGGCAGCGGCGCCTCCTGGTTCTCGAGCGCCGCCTCGGGGTCGTCCGAGCCCTCGACGTAGGCGCGGAAGAAGCCGGGGAAGTCCACCCTGCGGCCGGTGGCGCGGAAGGTGGCGCCGGCAACCTCCAGCGTCGCCGCCTGGAAGCGCAGCCGCGCGGCGGCCATCTGCGTCGCGATCGCGCGCTTCCAGATCAGCTCGTAGAGCGCCTTCTCCTTGCCCGTCAGCGGCTGGTCGTCGGGCGGGATCATCTGATCGCCCGCCGGGCGGATCGCCTCGTGGGCCTCCTGCGCGCCCTTGGCCTTGGTCTTGTAGCGGCGCGGCGTCTCGCTCAGGTACTCCTCGCCGTAGAGGTCGCGGATGCGGTTGCGCGCGGCGTTGATCGCCTCCTCGCTGAGGTTCACCGAGTCCGTGCGCATGTAGGTGATGAAGCCGTTCTCGTAGAGCTTCTGCGCGGTGCGCATGGTCTCCGAGGCGGAGAGGCCGAGCTTGCGGTTCGCCTCCATCTGCAGCGTCGCCGTGGTGAACGGCGGGTAGGGCGTCCGCGTCGACTCCTTCTCCTCCAGGTCGGTGACGCGCCAGCTCCCCTGCAGCAGCCGCTCGCGCAGCGCCGCGGCCTGCGCCTCGTCGAGGATCAGCAGCTTCTTGTCGCCGCCGATCTGCCCGGTCGACTCGTCGAAGTCGCGCCCGCTGACCAGCCGGACGTTGTCGACGGAGAGGAGCTGCGCCTCGAAGGCGTGGCCAGGGGGCCGGTCCTCGCGTCCCTCCGGGACGCTCCGGGATGAGGCGGCGGCCCCCCCCGGCGGCCGCTTGGTCAGGCCCGCCTTGAGGTCCCAGTAGCACGCCGAGCGGAAGGCCTGCCGCTGCCGCTCGCGCAGCACCAGCAGCCGCACCGCCACGCTCTGCACGCGGCCCGCGGAGAGCCGCGGCGCGATCTTCTTCCAGAGCAGCGGCGAGAGGGTGTAGCCCACGAGCCGGTCGAGGATGCGCCTCGCCTCCTGCGCGCGGACCAGGTTGAGGTCGATCTCGCGGGTCGCCGTGAGCGCGCGCTCGATGGCCTCGCGCGTGATCTCGTGGAAGACCATGCGGCGCACGATGCCGCGGGGCTTGAGCACCTCGGTGAGGTGCCAGCCGATGCTCTCTCCCTCGCGATCCTCGTCTGTCGCCAGATAGACCTCGTCGGCCTCGTCGGCCATCTCCTTGAGGGTGCTGACGACCTTCTTCTTGGTGCTGGGGATGACGTAGAGGGGCTCGAAGTCGTTCTCCACGTTGACGCCGAGGCGGGCCCAGGGCTGGCCCTTGACCTTGGCGGGGATCTCGGTCGCGGAGGAGGGGAGGTCGCGGACGTGGCCCATCGAGGCCTCCACCCGGAAGTCCTTGGGGAGAAAGCCGCGGATCGTCTTGGCCTTGGTCGGCGACTCTACGATGACAAGCTTCGACATGCCTGCGCGTTGTCCTTATTTAATGTCGCGGCATCGCCCGACCGCCCCACCTGGGCGACGCCGCTCCTATTTAATAGCGCGCCGGGTGCTCGCGCGGTGATCAGCTCGGGCGCAGCGCTCTCGGGCGAGGCTGGCTCGCGGGCCTCCGGCGGGCGCCCGATGGTGGCGAAATATAGCGGCGTTAATTTCGGCTGGCAAATGGTGAACTCGGCGGCCTCGCGCAAGGCACTGAGATATTGAGCATCTTCGGACGCGCCCGGGGGCCGGGAACGCTCGCTCCGCCGCGATCTGGCCCACGGAAGGGCCTTCGAGGGGTATGGCAGGGCGGCGGCGCTGCTCCAATACTGCGCCCCGAAGGGAATCGCCGGGATACTGTAGGGGGGCATGATGCGCCTGTCCTGGCTCGCGCTGGTCCTGGTCCTCGCTCCGACGGCCTGCCCGGAGCGCTCCCGTCCGGCGCGGCCGCTCCCGGAGCTGCGACGCGCGGCCGCTGCGGCGCGTGACCCACGCGAGGCGCTCGAGCTGGTCGAGGCGGTGAAGTGCCGCGAGCTGCGGGAGCGCCTGCTGCGGGCCGGGGCCGCCCCTCACGCGCTCCCCGAGGTGGACCGGGCGCGCCTGCCTGCCCTCGCCGCGGACGAGGCGCTCCTCTCGCTGGCCGTCGTCGGGCCGCGCCTCGAGCGCCGGGTGGCGCGCGGGGCGAGGGTGGTCGTGCTGCCGCCGCGCGCCCTCGCCGAGCTGGAGCCGCTGCTGATGAAGCTCCGGGACGAGCTCGAGCTCGGCGAGGAGCTCCAGGGCCGCGGGCTGCGGCCGCTCCTCGCGCGGGCCCACGCCCTGCTCCTCGGCGACGCGTCCGAGCTCCTCGCCGGCGCGCGCAAGCTCCTCGTGCTGCCCGACGGCCTGACCCGCGTGGTGCCCTTCCACGCGCTCCTCGCCGGGGACGTGCCTCGCGCGAGCTCCGGCGGGGACGTGCCTCGCGCGGGCTCCGGCGAGGGCACGCCTCGCGCGGGCTCCGTCGAGGGCACGCCTCGCGCGGGCTCCGGCGGGGACGTGCCTCGCGCGGGCTCCGTCGAGGGCACGCCTCGCGCGGGCTCCGGCGAGGGCACGCCTCGCGCGGGCTCCGGCGAGGCCGCTGCGCCCTTCCTGGTCGAGGAGCTCGCGCTCGCCTACGCGCCCTGCCTCGCGCTGGTCCGGCCGGCGCCCTCGCCTCGCGGCGCGGAGATCTTCGCGCCCGCCTACGCGGGTC
>JAKLHH010000274.1 GCA_022710245.1 Myxococcota bacterium | reverse complement strand
CGCCCGCAGGGCCGCGCGCTCGGCCTCGGAGTCCCCGGCCTCCCACCACCTGTGACTGGGCTCGCTGAGGAAGCGAGCGCGCTCGATGAAGCCGTCGCGCCAGGAGAGCTGCCAGGCCCCGGACACCGCGCCGAGCCCGCAGTCGTCGGCGATCCGCGCGTAGAGCTCCGCGAGCTCCTGGTCGATGGCGCGAGGGTCTGCCGCGGTCGGCCGCGCGCGCTCGAGCGCGATCGCCCGGCCGCGCGGATCACCGCGGGTCTGCAGCTGGTCGCCGTAGACCTGCCACAGCTCGGCGTCGTCCGGGTGCTCCAGCAACGAGTCGAAGAGGTCCGTCTTCAAGGCCGCGCCCCTGGCGCTTGCGTCTGGCTTCGCAGATCGTTGTCCCCGATCTCCGGCTGCGGTTTCAACGCAAAGCTCAGCGGTGCTTCGACGACGTGGTGATCCGGATGTCGGAGAGCATCTGACGGACCGCCTTCAGGTCGACCCACGGCAGGTGGTTCGGGCCCACCCCCGCGACCCAGAAGGTTCGCGGCTCCGTCTTGCCGCTGCTGACCGACAGCCACGGCGAGAGGCCGAGGGCCTTGCCCGGCGGCATCCGCACGGACCAGCCCGGCACCAGGGGGGAGTCGCCGTAGCGATCGAACGGGGCCTCGTTCTTGCTGACGAGGACGCTGAGCCTGGCGACCTTCGCGACCTCCCGCGCGACGGGTGGGGCCGCGGAGTGGGCTGGCCTGGGGCCTGGCTTCGCTGCGCCGGGCTTCGCTGACGCGATCCCGAACGGGAGAAGGGCAACCAGCAGGAACATCATCTGAGACACACGGCGTGTCATCGTCTCCTCCAACGAGTCTACGCCCCGGCCAGGAGCAAACCTCGAGCCAGGCCTGACAGCCACAAGGCCATGAGATCGTGCTCGCGCTGCATGGTTGAGCAGGCTGACGGAGTTGCCGGGCCGGGGTGTTCAGTCCCCGCCTGGGCCGCGAGCTCGGCGGGATCAAGCCCTGCGGGAGAAGACGTCGGCCGTGGCGCGTGCGAGGCTGGAGACGAGGGCCGCCAGGTCGTCGTCGGTGAGAGGTAGTCGAGGCTGAAGCGGCCGGTGAGCGCGCGGTGGCCCAGCGCGCCGCCGGCGGGGCGCGGCGGCCGAGGAGCCAGGCGCTAGAGCCTAGCGCTGTGCTGCCCTGGCTCTGAGCCTCGGGACCAGCAGCGGCCCAGCACGGCGTTCATACGATCCGCTGCGCGCTGGTCCTCGGACGCGAAGGCCGAGGAGCACGCTGCCTGCTCGCGTCGCCGCACCCCGGGGTCGAGGCAACGAACCACTTCGGGGCTGAGGTCCCGGCAGGTCTCCTGGAAACAAGCGAGCGTCGGGCAGGCGGCGTGGTCCCCAGGGGCAGTGGTCAGGCGCCGGTGCAGCTCCGCGCAGCGGCCCAGCAGGAGCTCGCGCTCCGCGGCGGGGCGCTCGGCCCAGCGGATCTGCCGCATCTTCGCCACGACCGCGGCCTCGCGCGCGGGGTCGATGTGTACCGGAGGCGCCGGCTCGACCCTCGATTGCCACGCGGCGAGCGCGTCGACCAGAAAGCCGAACGCCAGGATCGCGTCGCCAGCGGACGTGTGCCGGTGCGTGTGCCTGTGCGCGCTGTAACCGGTGTGGAAGGCCTGGCCGTACGGCGTCCCGCCGATGCAGCCAGAGATGGAGAGGAGGCAGAGGGGAGCGATCAGGTGACGGCAGTGGAGGTTCATGGACCCGTGCCTGTGCAGGACGCGTGCCCGAGCCGGAGGGGCGCGGATCAGTGATCCTGCTCGGCGCGAAACGACGCCGGGTGTGCATCGTATTCACAGGTGTGCTGAGCGCGCCCTCAGGCAACGACCAGATCGCTGCTTCAGCGAGCGGCGCCGTATAGCCCAACCCCCGCCAGCGCGGAGATACCAGGGGGTGGTGTCTCGCCTTGCGTCGAGGTCGAACCTGACCGAGGTGGCGAAGTCCACGACCGGCACTAGCCTGGCCAGTTCACCTCGTCGGGGTCGTGCACCTCGCGCTCCACGACGCCCTCAGCGATGGCGCGAAAGGGGTTGGTGATGGGATCGGCCTTCGTTCGGAGGAAGACCTCGGTGTACCGCGACCGGTCCTCCAAGCGGAACCCGAAGGATCCCACGCCCGGCACCGCCTCGAACAGACGGGCAGCTGGCGGCGCCTCAGCGGATCGGTGCCACCGTGAGCCGGATCAGCGTCTGGGCAGGGCCCGGGAGCACGCCGAGCAGCACCACCAGCAGCCCGAGGCCGGCGACGAGCAGGCCCGCCGCGAGGGGCAGCGCGCGGAAGGCGGGTCGAGGGGCGCCGTCGCCCACGGGCGCGAACATCACCACCACCACGCGCAGGTAGTAGAAGAGCCCGATCGCGCTCGCCACGACCAGCGCGGCGACGAGCGCCCAGTGCGCGCCGCCGACGCCGGCCGCGAGGACGTAGAACTTGCCGATGAACCCCGCGGTGAGCGGGATGCCGGCGAGGGAGAGGAGCGCGCCGGTCAGCACCGCGGCGAGCCACGGCCGGCGCCAGTAGAGCGCGCGGTAGTCCTCCAGCTCCTCGGCCTCGAAGTCGGCCCCCGTCGCCTCATCCCGGCCTGCGCCGTCGGAGAGCAGCGTGACCACGCCGAACGCGGCCAGGATGGTGACCGCGTACGCGGTCAGGTAGAACGCCGCGGCCTCGAGCCCGAGCGGGCCGCCGCCGAGGAAGGCGATCAGCAGGTAGCCGAGGTGGGCGATCGACGAGTAGGCGAGGAGGCGCTTGACGTTGGTCGAGAGGAGCGCGAGGAGGTTGCCGGCCAGCATGGAGAGCCCGGCGAGCAGGCTGAGCCCGAGGAGCAGCCCGCGCTGCTGGCCGGCGCCGAGGCCGCCGAGGAAGCGCAGGAGCAGCGCGAAGACCGCGGCCTTCGACGCGGTGGCGATCAGCGCCGAGATGGGCGCCGGCGCGCCCTGGTAGACGTCGGGTGTCCAGAGGTGGAAGGGGACCAGCGCGAGCTTGAAGCCGATAGCGACCAGCATCAGCGCCACGCCGGCAGGCACCAGCGGGCCGCGCGCGGCGCCGGTCCTGAGCAGGGCGGCGAGCTCGGGGAGCGCCATCGTGCCCAGGGCGGCGTAGACGAGCGCCATGCCGAAGGCGAGGAGCGCCGAGGAGGCCGCGGAGAGGATGAGGTACTTCAGCGCGGCCTCGACGCCCCGGCGATCGCTGCGGCGATAGCCGATCAGCGCGAAGAGGCTCACGCTCAGCGTCTCGAAGCCGAGGAGCAGCGCGGCGAAGTGAGCCGCGGCCGTAAGGACCACGCCGCCGAGGGTGGCGAGGAGGACGAGCAGGTGCAGCTCCTCGGGCGGCTCGACGCCGCGGCGGAGCGTGACGCTGGAGAGGAGGTCGACGGCGAGGGCGATGGCCGCGAGGAGCCCGGTGAAGAAGGTGGTGAAGCCGTCGAGGATGAGCAGCCCGCCCACCTGGCGCGGGGCGAGCGCGCTGGCGGCCGGGAGCAGCGCCAGCGCCACCAGCAGCCCGCCGCGGGCCACGAGCAGCGCGGCGGCGTGGTCTCGACGGACCGCGGTGACCACGACCAGCAGCACCGCGCTCGCGGCGAGCGCGAGGAGCGGCGCCAGCGAGAGGAGGTCCTGGCCGCTCATCGCCCGGCTCCGGGCAGGCGGAGGCCGAGCGCGGGGCGCGCGAAGAGCGCGGCGAAGGGCGCGCTGCGGTCGAGGACGGGCTGCGGCGCCAGCCCCAGCCAGAGGAGGACGGCGACCACGGCGAGGAGCATCAGCCCCTCGCGCGGGCGCAGGTCCGCGAGCCGCCAGCCCTCGCGGTTCGGCCCGTGGAAGGCCCCCTGCAAGAGGCGCAGCGCGTAGATCATCGCGGCGACCAGCCCCGCGGAGGCGAGCGCGACCGCCACCGGGTGCCCGCGGAAGGCCCCGAGCAGGATCAGCAGCTCGGCGGCGAAGTTGCCGAGCCCGGGGAGGCCGAGGGTGGCCAGCGCGAGGACCGTGGCGGCCTGCCCGAGGCGCGGCGTCACCGAGAAGAGCCCGCCGAGGCGGTCGAGGTCACGGGTGCCCGTGCGCTCCTGCAGCATGCCGACCAGGAGGAAGAGGCCGCCGGTGCTGAACCCGTGGCAGATCAGCTCGAGCACCGCGCCCTGGGTCGCCCGCTCGTCGAAGGAGAAGATACCGAGGAGGACGAAGCCGAGGTGACTGACGCTGGAGTAGGCGACCAGGCGCTTGAGGTCGCGCTGGCCGGCGGCGAGCACCGCGCCGTAGAGGATGCCGGCGACGCCGAGCCAGACCGCGATCGGCGCGAAGCTGCGCGCGGCCTCGGGGAAGAGCGGGATGGCGAAGCGCAGGAAGCCGTAGGCCCCGGTCTTCAGCAGCAGGCCCGCGAGGATCACGCTGCCGCCCGTCGGGGCCTCGGTGTGCGCGTCGGGGAGCCAGGTGTGGAGCGGCACGACCGGGAGCTTCACGGCGAAGGCGAGCGCGAAGCCGAGGAGGAGCGGCGCCTGCAGCGGCAGCGGCACGCCGACGCGGAGCAGCGAGAGGTAGTCGAGGCTGAAGCGGCCGGTGAGCGCGCGGTGGACGAAGCCGAGCGCGACGATGGAGACCAGCATCGCGAGGCCGCTGGCCTGCGTGAAGAGGAAGAACTTCAGCGCCGCGCGGACGCGGTCCTCATGACCCCAGATCCCGATCAGGTAGTACATCGGGACCAGCATCAGCTCCCAGAAGACGTAGAAGAGGAAGAGGTCGAGCGCGAGGAAGACGCCGAGGACGCCGGTCAGGATCCAGAGCAGGTTGAAGTGGAAGAAGCCGACGCGCTCGCGCACCTCGCTCCAGGAGGCGAGCACCGCGAGGAGGCCGAGCGTCAGGGTGAGGACGACGAGGAGCAGGCTGAGGCCGTCGGCCGCGAGCTCGAAGCGGACGCCGAGCGCGGGGATCCACGGCCGCGCGATGCCGGCGAGCCACCAGCCCCGGCGCAGGTCGAGCGCGGGGTGCTGGGCCCAGAGGCGGAGCGCGAGCGCGAGGTCCACGGCGAGCGCCGCGAGCGAGACCCAGCGCGCCGCCAGCGGGGCGCGGCGGCCGAGGAGCCAGGCGAGCAGGCCCGCTCCGAGGGGGATGGCGAGGAGCCAGACCAGGATCATCGCAGCACCGCCAGGGCGACGAGGAGCACGGCGCCGGCCGCGAGCGCCGCCACGGCCCAGCGCAGGCGGCCACGCTGGGTCTGGCGCAGCGCGAGGTGGAGGAGTCGCGCGCCTGACGCGAGCCCGCGAAAGAAGCCATCCAGAGGGTCGCCGGAGAGCGCGCGGGTCAGCGCGGCGAGGGGCCGCACGAGCAGCGTGTCGTAGAGGCGATCGAAGCCCCAGCCCTCGCCCCAGAGCCGCTGCAGCGCCGCGGGCACTCCCGGCAGCCCGGACGGGCTCTGCTCGTCCACCGTGATGGTGCGCCCGAGGAACCAGCGCGCGGCGAGCGCGACCGCGAGGAGCGCCGTCAGACCGCCGATGGCGAGGAACACGACCTCGGTGGCGGCGCCGTGCACCTCACTCGCGGCGGCGGGCAGCACCGGCTGCAGGAAGCGCGCGAGCAGCGGCCGCGCGACCAGGGCCGTCGGGAGGTCGAGGAGGCCGGCCAGGATCGAGAGCGCGGCCAGGGTGACGAGCGGGACGGAGACGCGCCACGTCGGACGGTAGGTCACCGGCCGGTCGGCGCGCGGTTCGCCGAGGAAGACCAGGAAGACCAGGCGGAAGGCGTAGAGCCCGGTCAGCAGCGTGCCGACGAGCCCCGTGCCCCAGAGCACCGCGCCCCCTGATCGCGCCGTCCACTCCGACCAGAGGATCAGGTCCTTGCTGTAGAAGCCGGCGGTGACGAGGGGCAGCCCGGCCAGGGAGGCCGCCCCGATGAGGAAGGTCCAGAAGGTGAGCGGCAGCCTGCGCCGGAGCCCGCCCATGCGATCGAGGTCGTGCTCGTGGGTCGCCTGCAGGACCACCCCGGCGGCGAGGAAGAGGAGCGCCTTGAAGCAGGCGTGCGTCGTCAGGTGGAAGATCGCCGCGGACCAGGCGGAGACGCCCAGCGCGACGAACATGTAGCCGAGCTGGCTGATGGTCGAGTAGGCGAGCGCGCGCTTGAGATCGCGCTGGGCGAGGGCGGCGGCGCCGGCGAGGAGGAGCGTCGCCGCGCCGATGACCGCCACGGCGACGAGGACCGCGGGCGCGAGCTCGAAGAGGCCATGCAGGCGCGCGATCAGGTAGACGCCGGCGGTGACCATGGTCGCGGCGTGGATCAGCGCGGAGACCGGCGTGGGGCCGGCCATCGCGTCGGGGAGCCAGGTCTGCAGCGGGAGCTGCGCCGACTTGCCCACCGCGCCGAGCAGGAGCAGCGCGGCGACCAGCGTCGGGGCCGCGGTGCCCATCGGCCAGCTCGCCACCGCGCGCAGGGTGAGCGACGCGAGCTGCAGCGTGCCGAGCTGCACCGCGAGGAGGATGATGCCGACCAGCATCGCCGCGTCGCCGACGCGGGTGACGACGAAGGCCTTGCGGGCCGCGCGGGCGTTCGCCGGGTCCTCGTACCAGAAGCCGATGAGGAGGAAGCTGCAGAGCCCCACGCCCTCCCAGCCGAAGAAGAGGAGCGCGAGGTCGTCGGCGAGGACCAGCACCAGCATGGAGGCGACGAAGAGGTTCATCGAGGCGAAGAAGCGGGTGAAGCCGACGTCCGCCGCCATGTGCTCGACCGAGTAGAGGTGGATCAGCGCGCCGACCACGCTGACGACCAGCACCATCACCAGCGAGAGCGGGTCTAGGAGCAGCGCGAAGCGGAGCTGGAGCCCGCCGACCGAGAGCCAGCGCCAGAGCTCCTGGCGGTGCGCGCCGTCCGCCGGGGGCGCGACGAGGAAGGCGACCGCCAGCGCGAGGGCGAGGGCGGCCGCGAGCGCCACCGAGCCGACGCCGACGAGCGCCGTCACGCGCCGCCCGAGGCGCGGGCCGCCGGCGCCGAGCGCGAGCGCGCCGGCGAGCGGCAGCGCGGGGAGGAGCGGGAGCAGCGAGGAGAGCGCGCGCACGTCAGTCCCGGAGCGAGGTGGCCGCGTCGCTGTCGAGGTCGCGCTGTCGCCGGTTGAGGAGCAGGACGAGCGCGAGCCCGACGGCGAGCTCGGCCGCCGCCGCGGTGAGGATGAAGATGAAGAGCACCTGGCCGTCGGCGCGGCCCCAGTGCGCGCCGGCCGAGACGAAGGCGAGCCCGGCAGCGTTCAGCATCACCTCGACGGAGAGGAGCATGAAGAGGAGGTTGCGCCGGGCGAGGAGCCCGCAGAGGCCGAGCGCGAGGAGGGCGGCCGCGAGGAGCAGGCCGGCGAGCGGGGAGGGCGGGCTCATGGCTCGGCCTCGCCCCGCCGCGGACGGCTCAGGTGATAGGCGCCGACCAGCCCGGCGAGGAGCAGCAGCGAGGCGAGCTCGACGCCGATCAGGTAGGGGCCGAGGAGCGCCCGCCCCACCGCCTCGGGGCCGAGCGGGCGAGCGAAGCCGGGCGGCAGCCCCTGGGGGCGCGCGAGGACGACGACCAGCAAGGCGCCGAGCGCCGCGGCGAGCAGCGCCGGGCCGGCCCAGGTGCGCGGGCGCAGGAGGCGGCCCTCGCGCGCGACCCCCTCGCGACCGAGGTCGAGCATCATCACCGCGAAGAGGAAGAGGACGATGATGGCGCCGGCGTAGATGATCACCTCGAGCGCGGCCGCGAAGGGCGCGCCGAGGAGAAACAGCGCGAGCGCGGTGCCGAGCAGGGAGACGACGAGGTAGAGGAGCGCGTGGACGGCGTTGCGCCGCGTGATCGCGAGGAGCGTCGCCAGCAGGACCACCGCGCTCGTGACGTAGAAGACCGGCCCCACCCGTCCCTCCGCCCGCCCGTAGACCCCGTTGACCCCGTCGCCCCCGTCGACCAGCCCCTACCTCGCGCAGACCCGCGCGAGAGGCCCCCTGCCTCCACCCACGATCCAGCTCTGGTACAGAGACCAAGCTTGACCGATGCGGCCGGGCGAGCAACCGGGAACGTGTGTCTCAAGATCGGCGCGAAACGGGCGTGCGTCAGGCGCACCGCCTGGGGAGCTCCCGCGGCGATGGCGGCAGGCCCGCTGACTTGCTCCTGGGTCCGCTACGCTCGCGCGAGGTAGTTCTCCGGGACGAACACGTTGCGGATCCGGAAGGGCGCCGGCGACTCCAGCATCAGGCGCACCCGGAGGGCAAAGGAGCGAGCCGGCAAGGCGAAGAAGGGCACAGGGCTGCCCACCGCGGCAACCCACGACGGCGCGGGCGTCCCGGTCTCGCGGCAGAGCGCGCTGACCACGGCCGCGACCAGCC
>JAKLHH010000273.1 GCA_022710245.1 Myxococcota bacterium | reverse complement strand
CGCTGCAGGTGGGCACCACCTGCCTCACCTTCGAGTGCCTCGCCGAGCACGTGCGCGAGCCCCTCGGTCCCGAGCTGCTCTTCGGTCGCGTCATCGGCCGCAGCGTCGCGATGGGGCGTATCCTGGCGTTGCTCCCTCGCCTCGCGGCCTCCGATGCCACGGTGCTGCTGGAGGGCGAGACCGGGACCGGCAAGGGCCTGCTCGCCGAGGCCATCCACGAGGCGGGCCCCCGAGCGGACGCGCCGTTCATCACGGTGGACTGCGCCTCCCTGCCCGCCGGCGTGATCGAGAGCGAGCTCTTCGGCCACGAGCGCGGCGCCTTCACCGGCGCCCACGCCACCCGCCTGGGTGCCTTCGAGCTCGCCCACGGCGGCACGGTCTTCCTCGACGAGCTCGGCGAGCTGCCCCTCGACATGCAGCCCAAGCTGCTGCGCGTCCTCGAGCAGCGCGTGGTGCGCCGCGTCGGCGGCCAGGACCCGATCCGGCTCGACGTGCGCGTGCTCGCCGCGACCAACCGCGATCTGCGCCACGCGGTGAACACCGGGGACTTCCGCTCCGACCTCTACTACCGCCTGAACACCGTGCGGCTGCGGCTGCCGCCCCTGCGCGAGCGCCGCGAGGACATCCCGCTGCTGGTGGAGCGGTTCTGCCGCGAGCTCGCTGGCGCCGACGCGCAGCTCCCGGAGCCGCTGCTGGCGACCTTCACCCGCCAGGACTGGCCGGGCAACGTGCGCGAGCTGCGCAACGCCGTGGAGCGCGCCCTGCTGCTCGAGAGCTGGTCGCCCGACGACAGTCCTGCGTCGGAGGGTGCCGGCCGCGGCGCCGAGGACGGGGGCTTCGACCCGCGGCTGAGCTTTCGCGCGGCGAAGGCCAGGTCCACGTCGCGCTGGGAGCGCTGGTACCTCGGCGAGCTGCTACGGCACGTGGGCGGCAACCTCTCGGCCGCCTCGCGCCTGGCGAGCATCGACCGCACTCACCTGCGCACCCTGCTGCGACGCCACGGCGTCCGCGAGCAGGGCTGAGGGGCCCGCCCTCAGAGGACCTCGAGCACCCTCAGCGCCGACTCCACCCGCCCGAAGGGCGGCATGATGTAGACGCCCTGCACGAGCGGGCGCGCCGCGAGGAGCGACTCCTGCGCGATGGCGATCCCCTCGTCGCGCGCGGCCTCGGCGGTGGCCGCCTTGCGCATGCGCTCGCGGATGGCCTCGGGGATCTGCATCCCCGGCACCTCGTTGTGGAGGAACTCGGCGTTGCGGTAGCTGGCGAGCGGCAGGATGCCGACCAGCACCGGGACGCGGAACTCGGCGACGCGATCGAGGAAGCGCGCCAGGAGCTCGGCGTCGTAGACCGGCTGGGTCATGCAGAAGTTCGCCCCCGCCTCCACCTTGTAGCGGAAGCGCCGGACCTCGCGCTCGAGGTCGGGCGCCGCGGGGTTGGCGCCGACGCCGATCAGGTAGCGGGTCGGCTCGCCGATCGGCGAGGCCGCCAGGTCGACGCCGCGGTTGAGCCCGTCGAGGACGCGCACCAGGCCGATCGACTCCACGTCGTAGACGGCGGTGACGTTCGGGTAGTCGCCGAGCTTGGGCGGGTCGCCGGTGACGGCGAGGATGTTACGCAGCCCCATCGCGTGCGCGCCGAGGAGGTCGGCCTGGATGCCGAGGAGGTTGCGGTCGCGGCAGGTGTAGTGGAGGACCGTCTCCATCCCCACCCACTGCTGGATCAGCGCGGCGATGTGGAGCGCGCTCATCCGCGCGCTGGCCCGGGGGCCGTCGGGGATGTTGACCACGTCGACGCCGTTGAACTTGAGCTGCTCGGCCGCGGCCAGCACCTTGGAGGCGTCGTGGCCGCGCGGCGGGTTCATCTCGACGGAGACGACGAACTTGTGCCCCATCACCGAGCGCTGGGCGAGCTTCGCGCCGAGCGGCGAGCGCTTCTCGATCGGCGCGGGCTCGACGGTCTTGGCCTTCTCCAGCGGCTCGATCGCGACGGCGACCACCTTCGCCGGCTTCAGCGCCTTGACCATCGAGCGGATCGCTCGCACGTGGTCCGGCGTCGTCCCGCAGCAGCCGCCGACCAGGTTCGCGCCCGCCTGGATGAACCGGCGCGCGTACTCGGCCACGTACTCGGGCGAGGTCATGTAGAGGTAGCGGTCGTCGTGCTTGCGCGGGTGCCCGGCGTTCGGCATCGCCGCGATGGGGATCTCCGCGTCCGCCTGCCGTAGCCGCTGCACGGTGTCCAGCATGTCGTGCGGGCCCTCGGAGCAGTTGGCGCCGACGAGCTCCGCGGCGAGGCGCAGGAGCTCGGTCATCACCTCCTCGGGGGTGTAGCCGAGCATGGTGCGCCCCTCGGAGGGGAAGGTCGCCATCGCCAGGATGGGGAGCTCGCACTCCTTGCGCACCGCCTGCACCGCCGCCGCCAGCTCCTGCACGTCGTTCATCGTCTCCAGGACGATGAGGTCGACGCCGCCCGCCACCAGGCCGCGGACCTGCGGGCGGAAGAGCTGGGTCGCCTCGGCCACGTCGATCTTGCCGATCGGGCTGAGCGGCTTGCCGAGCGGCCCCACCGAGCCGCCCACCCAGGCGCGGTCGCCGGCGAGGTCGCGCGCGAGCTCGGCGCCGCGCCGCGCGATCTCCTCGGCGCGCTCGGCGAGGCCGTGCGGCTCCAGCTTGATCGGGTTCGCGCCGAAGGTGTTGGTCTCGATCAGCTCGGCGCCGGCCTGCAGGTACTCCTTGTGGATCTCCCGGATCAGGTCCGGCTGGGTCAGGTTGAGCTCGTCGTAGCAGCGGTTGAGGTAGACGCCCTTGCCGTAGAGCATCGTCCCCATCGCCCCGTCGCAGACGACCACGCTCTCCTGGAGCGCCTCGAGCAGGGGTCGGATCGCCATCGCCGCCTCACTTCACCACGATGTTCACCAGGTTGAACGCCTCGAGCAGGGGTCGGATCGCCATCGCCGCCTCACTTCACCACGATGTTCACCAGGTTGTTGCGCGCCACGTAGATGGTCTTCACGATCTGCTTGCCCTCGACGAAGCTCCCCGCCGCCGCCCGGGCCTCGCGGATCGCCGTCTCCTCGTCGGTGCCGGCCGGCACCTCGCAGGTGCCGCGCTTCTTGCCGTTCACCTGCACGACCAGCGTCACCAGCTCGCTGACGGTGAGCGCCTCGTCGTAGGAGGGCCAGGCCTCGAGCGCGACGCTCTCCTCGGCGCCCAGGGAGCGCCAGACCTCCTCGCCGAAGTGCGGGGCGAAGGGCGAGAGCAGGAGCGCCAGCGCGCGCAGGTCCACGGGGTGCGAGCGCTCGCGCCTGGTCAGCTCGTTGACGTAGGTCATCAGCTGGGCGATGGCGGTGTTGAAGCCCATCGTCTCCAGGTCGGAGGTGACCTTCTTGATCGTCTTGTGGCGCACGCGCGCGAGCGCGTCCTCGTCCTCGAGCTTGCCGCGGCGATCGTCGCCGAAGAGGCGCCAGGCGCGGTTCAGGAAGCGGTTCACGCCCTCGATGTCGCGGGTGTTCCAGGGGCAGGAGACCTCGAAGGGCCCCATGAACATCTCGTAGAGGCGCATCACGTCGGCGCCGTACTCGGCGATGATCTCGTCGGGGTTCACCACGTTGCCGCGCGACTTCGACATCTTGGTGGTGAACTCCTCGAGGACGAGCTCCGGGTGCTCGGGGTGGACGGGCCGCTCGCCGTCCCACTTCACGTCCTTGATCTGCACCCACTTCTCGATCAGCAGCTGGCCGGTCTCGCGCAGGGTCCAGCTCTCGCCGTCCTGCTTGCCGGCCGAGGTGGGGTAGACGTGCTGGCCCGCCTCGTCCTGCAGGTAGCGGTAGGAGAAGCCGAGGATCATGCCCTGGTTGCGCAGCGCCTGGAACGGCTCGGCGGTGGAGACGACGCCCGCGTCGTGGAGGACGTGGTGCCAGAAGCGCGCGTAGAGCAGGTGGAGCACCGCGTGCTCGGCGCCGCCGACGTAGAGGTCGACGGGCATCCAGTAGCGCTCCTTGGCCGGGTCGACCATGGCCTGGTCGTTCTTCGGGTCGAGGTAGCGCAGGTAGTACCAGCAGCTCCCCGCCCACTGCGGCATGGTGTTGGTCTCGCGCCGCGCCGGCCCGCCGCACTTCGGGCAGGTGGTCTTCACCCACTCCTCGACCGCGGCGAGCGGCGACTCGCCGGTGCCGGTCGGCTCGTAGCGCTCCACCTCGGGCAGCAGCAGCGGGAGCGCGCTCTCGGGGAGCGGGACCACGCCGCAGCCGGCGCAGTGGACGATGGGGATCGGCTCGCCCCAGTAGCGCTGGCGCGAGAAGACCCAGTCGCGGAGCTTGTAGCGGACGACGCCCTTGCCGAGGCCGCGCGCCTCCAGCTCGGCTACGACCTGCTTCTTGAACTCCGCGGTGGGGAGCCCGTCGAAGCGGCCCGAGTTGATGGCGACGCCGTCGTCGGCGAAGGCCTGGCCCTCGGGCGGGGTGACGCCGGCCGGCGGCTGCACCACCTGGACGATGGGCAGGCCCATCTTCACCGCGAACTCGTGGTCGCGCTCGTCGTGGGCCGGCACCGCCATGATGGCGCCGGTGCCGTAGCCCATCATCACGTAGTCGGCGATCCAGATGGGGATGCGCTGCCCCGTCATCGGGTTCACCGCGAAGGCGCCGGTCGGCTCGCCGGACTTCTCCTTGGCGAGGTCGGTGCGCAGGAGGTCGCTCTTGGCGGCGGCGGCCTTCACGTAGGCCTCCACCGCCGCGCGGCGCTCCGGCGTGGTGAGCTTGTCGACCAGCGGGTGCTCGGGCGCGAGGACCATGTAGGTCGCGCCGAAGAGCGTGTCGGGCCGCGTGGTGTAGACGCGGATCGTGGTTGCTGGTCCGGAGCCGGCAGAGCCAGCCTCCGTCGGCTCCACCCCGGCGGGCGGGTCGGCGACGGCGAAGTCGACGTCGGCGCCCTCGGAGCGGCCGATCCAGTCCTGCTGCATCTTCTTGATCGGCTCGGGCCAGTCGAGCCCGTCGAGGCCGGCGAGGAGCTGCTCGGCGTAGGCGGTGATGCGCAGCATCCACTGGCGCAAGCCGCGCCGGGAGACCTCGTGCCCGCAGCGGTCGCAGCGGCCGCTCTTGACCTCCTCGTTGGCGAGGCCGGTCTTGCAGGAGGGGCACCAGTTGATCGGCACCACGTCCTCGTAGGCGAGGCCGCGCTCGAAGAGCTTGAGGAAGATCCACTGGGTCCACCGGTAGTACCCCGGGTCGGTGGTCGAGACCTCGCGGTCCCAGTCGTAGGAGAAGCCGAGCGCCTTGATCTGGCGGCGCATGTTGTCGATGTTCTGGGCAGTGATCTTGGCCGGGTGGATGCCGGTCTTGATCGCGTAGTTCTCCGCCGGCAGACCGAAGGCGTCGTAGCCCATCGGGTGGAGCACGTTGAAGCCGCGCATGCGCTTGTAGCGCGCGAGGATGTCCGTCGCCGTGTAGCCCTCCGGGTGGCCGACGTGCAGGCCGGCCGCGCTCGGGTAGGGGAACATGTCGAGGATGTAGTACTTGGGGCGGTCGTCGCAGTCCCTGGCGGCGAAGAGCCGGCGCTCCTCCCAGTACTGCTGCCACTTCGGTTCGATCGTCTTCGGGTCGTATCGCATGCGTTTCACCTGTGCCGACGGTCGGCTGTCTCTAGCACATTCCGCCCGGGCTGCCTACGCCGGGGCCCGGTGGTTCCCTTGCACGGGGATCTGATCTTGAATCGTGGACGCCGGCGGCCACGTTGAAGTCGCTCCTCGGAGGAGGAGCGAGGCGCAGGCCACGACCAGGAGGCGGCCGCTCAGTAGCCGAACGCGGCCGAGCTCCCGCCGTCCACGCGCCCCTCGACGGTGGCGCAGACGTAGTAGCTCCCCGTGAGGAGCGCGCCCGGGGCGGCGGAGTGCATGCGGATGCGACCCTGCGCGGCGGCGACGGCCTTCTGCGGCAGGTAGCCGATGACCGACCGCTTGACCCGGAAGACGCTCTTGCCCGACGCCTGGCTCGGCACCGTCTCCACCAGCAGGAGGCGGATCTGCGTGTCCCACCTGGCGTGCGCCTGCTCGTTGACCGAGAAGGTCCGCATCGGCCACTCGGCCTCGAGCTGCTCGCCGGAGGTGGCGCGCGCGACGAAGGCGAGCGCGCCCCGCGGCGGCGGCGGCTCGTGCTTGGCGAAGAGCGAGAAGAAGCCGAAGAGGTCGAACAGGCCCACGGTCGTCCTCCTGCGTGCTGATGATCCAGCGTATGCCGAACCGTGGCGCGAGGTCCATCGTGGAGGCGGAGCGGAGAGGCGAAGCGACGGGCGCGGTTCCCCGACGGCGCCCGCGCCCCGCTGGATCCATACTTCGCAGGGAGGAGGAGGTGGACCATGCCGGTGAGGAAGCTGCTCCAGCGCGAGGTCCTGACGCTCCCCCCCGACGCGACCTGCGTCGAGGCGGCGCGCCTGATGGAGGCCGAGTCAGTGGGCGCGGTGGTGGTCGCCGTCGAGGGTCGGCCGCACGGGATCGTGACCGACCGCGATCTGGCCGTGAGGGTCATGGCGCGCGGGCTCAGCCCGCGCCAGGTGCAGCTCAAGGAGGTGATGTCGGGGACGCCGATCTACCTCTCGGAGACCCGCACCGTCGGCGAGTTCATCGCCACCATGCGCGAGCTCGCGGTGCGCCGCGTGATGGTGGTCGACGACGAGGGGCGCCTGACCGGGCTCCTCTCGCTCGACGACCTCCTGGTCCTGATGGCGGACGAGGTGAGCGCCCTCGCCTCGGTGGCCCGCCACGCCGTCGAGGGCGGGCGGCACCGCCCGCGCCCGGCCGAGCCCGAGCTCCTCGACGAGGACTGAAGCTCTCTTCGACGCGTCTTCGCCTGCGACGCCACGTCTGGCGCGCTACGCCCGCGACGCCACGCCCGCGACGCCACGCCTGCGACGCCACGCGCCGGCGTCATCACGCCTGCGGCTTGAGCACCACCTTGATGCAGCCGTCGGCCTTCTCCTTGAAGGTGCGGTAGGCCTGCGCGGCCTCCTCGAGCGGGAGGCGGTGGGTGATGATGAACGAGGGGTCGATCTCGCCGCTCATGATGCGGTCGAGGAGCGGCTTCAGGTACCGCTGCACGTGGGTCTGTCCCATCTTGAAGGTGAGCCCCTTGTTGAAGGCCGCCCCCATCGGGAGCTTGTCGAGGAGCCCGCCGTAGACGCCGGCGAGCGAGACGTGTCCGCCCTTGCGGCAGGCCTGGATCGCCTGCCGCAGCACCGCCGGGCGGTCGGTCTCGAGGCGCAGCGTCTGCTTGCTCCTGTCGTAGAGCCCCTGCAGGCCGGTGCCGTGCGCCTCCAGCCCCACGGCGTCGATGACCACGTCGGGGCCGCGGCCGCCGGTCAGCTCGCGGAGCGCCTCGACGACGTCGAGGTCCTCGAAGTTGAGCGGCTCGGCGCCGCTCCGCTCGGCCAGCGCGAGGCGCTCGGGGAGCTCGTCGATGGCGAGGACGCGCCCGGCGCCGAGGAGCAGCGCGCTGCGGATGGCGAGGAGCCCGACGGGGCCGCAGCCCCAGATCGCGACCACGTCGCCTGGCTGGATCTCGCCGTTCTCGGCGGCCATCCACGCGGTGGGGAAGATGTCGGAGAGGAAGAGCACCTGGTCGTCGGTGAGCGCGCCGTTGACCTTGATCGGCCCCACGTCGGCGAAGGGCACGCGCGCGTACTCGGCCTGGCCTCCGGCGTAGCCGCCGAAGAGGTGCGAGTAGCCGAAGATCCCGGCGGGCGAGTGGCCGTAGACGGCCTCGGCCATGCGCGCGTTCGGGTTCGAGTTGTCGCAGAGCGAGAAGAGCTGGCGCTCGCAGAACCAGCAGCGGCCGCAGGCGATGGGGAAGGGCACCACCACGCGCTCGCCCGGGCGCAGGTTCTGCACGGCGCTCCCCACCTCGACCACCTCGCCCATGAACTCGTGGCCGAGGATGTCGCCCTTCATCATGGTGGGGACGAAGCCGTGGTAGAGGTGCAGGTCCGAGCCGCAGATCGCCGTCGAGCTGATCTTCACGATCGCGTCGCGCGGGTTGAGGATGGTCGGGTCCGGCACCGACTCCACCCGGATATCCTCCTTGCCGTACCAGCAGACCGCTCGCATCGCCTTCCTCCTCTGTCCTGGGTCGCGGCAGCTTCGCCCGACCGCCCCACCTGGGCGGCGCCGCTCCCTACCCCGTCGTCCAGCCCGGTGGATCGCTCGCGGGGAACGACTGCTCGCTGCTCAGCCGCACTCGCTCCTGCTCGTGCGCCCGCAGGCGACGCCCGCGCCCCTCGCGCTCCCGCTCCGCCCTCCGCTTGCGCAGGCCACCGAGGCCGCCGCCGCGCGGCTGACCCTCGGTGGTCGCCACCTCGCCCGCCTCGAGGAGCTGCTTGAGGCGC
>JAKLHH010000272.1 GCA_022710245.1 Myxococcota bacterium | reverse complement strand
CGGGCGCCGAGGAGAAGGTGCTCGAGCTGTCACCGGACGACGCGGACACAGGGACGACCGCGTTGTATCTGCCGAGCGGCAAGAAGGAGCGGTGATGGCGTCGCCGCGAGGACTGCTCCCGCTGGCTGCCCTGTCTGCGCTCTGGATGTTACCCACCTCGGCCGAGGCGCAGGATCCACCACCGCACTCGGACGCAGCCGACGCGGAGTCCGTCTACGCCCTCGGGCGACTGGAGCTGGACTACCTGCACGACCACCTGTGTCAAGCGTCCGGGCGGCGTGCCTACCGATGTGGAGCAGCCTTCTGCGCATGGCTGAAGGGCCCCTCCGAGATACTTCTCTTCATCCCGCGCGGGCGTGGTCTCACCGCGCGCGGCCGCGCCTACAATCAGCTCGCGGTTGGACAGGCCCTCGAGCTAGCGGAGAGCGCGGCCGACCTGGAGGTCTGCACGGCTCAGATCCGGGACCTGCTCACGAACGACGGGGCGCGACTCCACCTGATGGCCGAGCTGAGCAAGCGCCAGGACGAGGCGCGACGGCTCGCGCTCGCGAAAATCGAGAGGGAGAGGCGCTCGTTTCATCCGGCGGCGGCCGCGTATGTGACGACGGAGGTGGCGGCTGAGCGGGGTCTACGATCGTGGATCACGGTGCCTCGGAGGCACATCTTCGTTCACCCGGGGCTGACCCTAGGGGGCGCCAAGACGCTGGGCGGCGACACCGCCTTCAACCTGGGCGGCGAGGTGAGCGCGGGACTGTGGCGCCATCCCTTCTTCCTCGGGGGTGTGATGGATGGCGTCTACGACTGGCACC
The DNA here is from genome assembly GCA_022710245.1 of Myxococcota bacterium. The sequence continues at coordinate 7,578 of JAKLHH010000272.1, read as the reverse complement.
GCAAGGCGTCGCGGATGACGGTCGGCGTCGTCGGTGGCGCAGGGCCCGTCGGGGTGGACGCGGGCTACCTGGTGGAGCTCGCGGAAGGACGAGCGTTCCATGGCGGTGCCGTGCGGCTGTTCTTCTCTATCGGGTTCCTCGCGCTCTTCGCGCGCTACGGCGCGTTGCGCGATGCGCCTGACCTCGTCGACTTCGGGATACTCGTCAAGGCACCGCTCCGCTTCCGCGCCGTCTACGACTGACTTCGCCGAGAGTCAGCACGACTTGCGGAAGGCCTCCGCCGCCTCATCGTGGCGCCCCTCGTCGAGGGCGACCTCGCCCGCCTTGAACCAGGCACCCTGAACGCGCGCTGCAGCAGTCTTCGGGCCGCGGCGGAGCTCGGCCTCCGTCTGCACGATCAGGAGACTGATTCCGCTGCGACCTGGCCCGCGGTCGAGGAACCAGGGGTGGGACAACCACCAGGAACCGACCATGAGCCTGCGAGCCACCCTCCCCGTGATCCTCCCCGCGCTGACCCTCGGCCTCGGCCTGGGCCTCGCGGTGGCTGGCGTCGCCTGCGCGCCGGACCAGAACCGCAACACCATCCCCGTCTGTGATGCCCCGCAGACCAACTGCCGCTGCCTGCTCCAGGGCTGGGCGGTCTGCGGGGACGTCTGCGTCGACCCGCGCGCCGACCCGCAGCACTGCGGCGGCTGCGGCGTCGCTTGCAGCGACGGGCAGGTCTGCAACGCGGGCGTCTGCGCCGACACCTGCGGCAGCCAGGAGCAGTGCGGGGCAACCTGCCGCCGCCCCGACGACCCGTTCAACTGCGGGACCTGCGGCAAGGAGTGCGAGGGAGCCTGCGTCGACAGCGTCTGCGAGGAGGACATCCAGTGCGGCAGCAAGGCCCGCTGCTCCGGTCGCTGCGTCGACACGCAGACCGACGACCAGAACTGCGGCGCCTGCGGGAAGAAGTGCACCGGGGACGGGTTCTGCCGGCAGGGCAGCTGCGCGACGTGCAGCAGCGTCTTCGGCTACGAGTGGAGCCGCTGCGGCGACTACTGCGCGATCCTCTCCGAGAGCAACGAGCACTGCGGGACCTGCAACCACAAGTGTGAGTCCGGGACCAGTTGCAAGTACGGGTCCTGCAAGTCGAGCAGCGGCTACTGAGCACCCAAGTTCTTGAAGCATCGAAGGAGCCGACCATGAGACGCACCATGCGCTTCGTCTTTCTCTTGACCCTCGTCGTCACCTCGGTCGTCAGCCTGGCCGGGCGCGCCCTCGCCGACGGCACCTGGGCCGCGAGCTTCCCGGGTCCCGCGGCCGGGAGCCATCTCCCCGCCGGGCAGCCCGCGGTGCTCATCGCCGCGGCAGGCGTCGATCCGGAGGCCGCGAGCGCCGCGGCAGCGCTGATCACAGCGCTCCGCGCCAGCGGCCGCGCGAGCCTGGTGATGGACGCCGCCGGCCTCGGCGAGGTCCGCGGCCTCGACGACCCGTCGCTGGTCAAGCGCGCCGCGGGGCTCCCGGTGAAGGTCGTCCTGGTGATCCGGACCTTCCCCGGCGCCAGCGGGCCGACCGCCGTCGCCACCCTCTACGACCGGGGTGGCAAGACCCTCGGCGCCTTCAGCGTCACACGCGGCGCCCCGCTCTCCGCCCGCACCAGGGACGCTGGCGCCGGCGTCTCCGGCGAGGCGTCCGCCGCGGTCTCGGCCGTGCTCAAGGACTCGGGCCAGACGGATCCGCAGCGCAAGGCGAAGGAGTCCGAGTACCAGCGGCGGCACGTGGGCTTCAACCGCTTCGCCGTCTTCCACGTCTACAGCGGAGTCCTCAGCGGCCACTGGGGCGCGCCCTACCTTGGATCCGACGCGAATCCGCTGGAGCCGCAGCGCTTCTTCGAGGCCGTCGGCCGCCCGGATCACGCGCGCTACTACCAGAAGCGCCGGGTCGCCAAGCGCGCGCTGCAGATCCCCGGCTGGCTCGCGATGCTCGGCGGCGCCACCATGGCGACCATCGGCGGCCTCGGACACCCGAAGGGGATCTGCCGCGGCCAGAGCCTGAGCGGCGAGTGCATCGACCACGCGCCGGGCGGTGCGCCGGCGCTCCTCTGGACCGGCGTCTCGCTCAGCACCCTCGGGCTCGCGGCGGTGATCGTCGCCGCGGCGATCAACCCGTTCCCGACCTCGGCCGAGCAGACCTACCAGCTCGCGGCGACCCACAACCAGCGGCTCCGCGAGAGCCTTGGGCTCCCTCACCGCGTCGACGACGACGTGCCGCCGCAGTATCAGCGCAGCGCGCGAGGTCCGGCACGATCGGTCCGCGTGACGCCGGTCGCCGGCGCGGGCGGGGGCGGCCTGACCCTGCAGGGGACCTTCTGATGCGCGCGTCCCTCCTCGCGACCGCGCTCCTGCTCGCCGCCCTCGCGCCGGCACGAGCCAGGGCCGAAGGCTCGCTCGCCGAGCTCGAGGCTCAGCAGGTCGCGCTGTTCGAGAAGCTCGGGCCCGCGGTCGTCTTCCTCTCCGACGGCAAGAAGTTCGGCTCGGGCTTCTTCGTCTCCGAGCGCGGGCTCATCCTCACCTCTGCGCACGTGGTCTCGGGGAGCGACAGCGTGCAGGTGGTCCTCGCCAGCGGCCAGCGGCTGCAGGGGCGGGTCGTGCGCCGCGCTCCGGGCAACCTGGACCTCGCGCTGGTGCAGGTCGCCGGAGGCCCCTACCGCGCGCTCCGCCTGAGCCCCGGCTCGGACCTCCGCGTGGGCGCCTGGGTCGCCTCGGTGGGCCACGGTCGCGGCGGGATCTGGGCGTTCAACACCGTGATGGTCTCGAACATCTACCCGCACGGCAGCGAGCGGCCGGTCTTCCAGACGCAGATCCCGCTCAACCCCGGCAGCTCGGGCGGTCCGATCGTCGACCGGAGGGGCCGCGTGCTCGGCGTGGTGACCGCAGGGATCACCGACTCGAACAGCATCAACTTCGCCATCCGCAGCACGGTGGCGCTGCAGAGCTTCCCCGCGCTGGAGGGCGCCTGCGACTGCCTGGTCGTCGCCGCGCCGGCGGGCGTGCCCATCTTCGTCGACGGCCGCATGGTGGGGCAGGGGCCGCGAGTCTTCCAGTCGGTGGCCGCGGGCAGCCACGAGGTCTTCGCGGTGATCGGAGGCGTGATGAAGAAGCAGCGCCTCGAGTACCCCGCCCGGAGACGCGTCGAGCTGCGCTGAGCCGCTGGCGCTGTCGAGGTGCATCCAGCGCTGAGCCCGTGGCTGGCGCGTCGGGTGCGCGTGTCGGTTGCGCACGTCACGAGACCTCGCGCGGGGACAGCTGACCCCGCCTGCGCCGGCGAAGCCGCCGGCCACTCACTCAACCAGGGCCCGCCAAGCTGCCGAGATCTAACGCTCCGTCGCTGGCACGGGAACTGCTCAGCCCTCGGTCGGGAGGAAAGCAAACATGACTCACTCGAGGTGGCTGGCTGCCAGCCTGGTGGTCGTCGTCTGCGCGAGCTCGTCAGTGGTACAGGCCCGCCCCGCCATGGTCGTCGCCTCGGACCGCGAGGCGAAGATCATCGTCGCGCGGGTCCTCTACGTGCGCCCCGACTCGATGCCGGGGGAGACGCCGCCCATCAAGGCCAACCGCGCCGTGGTCGACAAGGCCACCGCGGATGCGATCGACGCGATCGGCGCGCTGACGCCCGGCCCGATCCCGAAGGGGCCGGGACGGCCGAACGCGATCCACGGCGCGGATGGCGGTCTCTTCAAGCCGAACTACAAGTACGCCACGTCGCGCGAGCTCCTGACCGAGCTCTTCGGCAAGGGCTCGCTGCAGATCGAACCGAGGAGCGGCAACGCCTACTGGCTCCCGCGGCAAGGCGAGCCACTCCACCTCGGCCGGTTGCTGGGGCCGGCCGGCAAGGAGCGCTTCGCGCTCTCGCCGCGGGCGAGGCAGAGGCGTGACGAGATCGTGGGCGAGGCGATGATCGCCGCGCGCAAGGAGCAGCTCTCGCCCACGCGTTACCACACGGATCGCTGGGGCAACCGCCAGCTCAACTACGCGACCGCCGCGGTGCCGAGGGATGGCCGCGAGACCCTGTCGGACGGCACCCGGGTCGAGCGCTCGGCCGGCGTCTGGTACTCGGACAACGGCCGCGGCCCGTTCCTCGGGTCCGACGGGAATCCGGCGGAGACGGTGGCGACGTCTGCCAAGGTGCAGGGGCTGCTGCCGACGGTGCTGGGTGGGTTCAGCCAGGCCAGGACCCCCTCCGCGACGCACTCGAAGAACGGCGCCACCGCCGTGATGATGGGCCACCTCCTCCCGTACACCCTGCGCTGGGTCAAGGATGGCGTCGCCAAGGCGGTGAGCTTCACCGCGCCGGTCTACGGCGACAAGTGGATGGTGGTCAAGCAGCGCCCTCTGCCCAGGTAGCTACCCGCTGAGGCTGTGCAGCCCTGTCGCGTCCCTGCGCGCAGGTGGTGGGGCTGGCCGTACCTGGCCCAGGTAGCCGCCAGCGATTCCGAACCCAAGTAACTGGATTTACGGCGGGCGGCACGCCCGCGCGCTGGCCCCGCCCTTGCTTATCCCCGGTCCAAGCCAAGGAGAGTGGCGATGAGACTTCGTCAAACGAGCAGGCTGGAGCTTCGAGCGCAAGGCCACGGCGTGCGCCCCCCACGGTCTGTCCGGCTCCTCGCGCTGGTGCTCTCGCTCGCGCTCGCCGGGGTGGCGAGCGCCGCGCCGAAGCTCGCTGACCCCAAGCTCGCGCGCAGCATCGAGCGCGTACTGAAGCAGCAGAACCTCCCCAGCCGCGGCCTCGCGGCCGCGCTCGAGCACGGCAAGGATCCCGCGGCGGCGGTGACCCGCGCGCTCGCGACGCCGAACCTGGCGGGCAGCACCTGGGCGCCGGTCAAGGCCCCTGCAGGCAACGCCGCGCTGGTCGAGCGCTACGTGCGGGCGGGGCTCCTGCTACGCGCCGAGGACGGCCGCCTCTACGCGCGCCTCCGCGATCCGTCGAGCTCCGGCACCGATCCGCAGCACAACCGCTGCCTGGGCGCGGACAGCTGCATGGCCAAGGGCACCGGCACCGTCGAGCCAATCAGCGTCACCCTCCCCGGCGGCGGCCAGGCCAAGGTCGCGCTCTACCAGGATCCCGAGGCGACCAGGTCCTACCACGTCTTCAAGGGAGTCCTCACCGCCGAGCAGGCGCAGGGCTTCGTCGGCGAGGACTACCAGAAGCTCTACCGCAGCCTGAAGAAGGAGCTCGCCTCCCCGGCGCTCCGCGATCTCGTGCGCAAGCACCACCTGACGAGGGACGTCATCCCGAACAGCTTCCTCACCCTCGAGCTGGAGGCGCTCCCGGTCGCGACGGCGAGCCCGGGTGGACTGCGCTCGCTCGGCAGCGGCCTCGCCCCGGTGGCCGCCAGCGTGAAGCGCGGGAGCCCGGGTCTGGTCTGGTTGAAGCCCGACGCGTACTGGCAGCTCGCGCGCAAGGGCGAGGCCGAGGCCAAGAACCCGGGCGCGGTGGTGCAGCTCTACACCGCGAGCCACGCCGCCATCCGCTCTGGCACGATGGCGAGCGGGGGCAAGGCGATGGGCCAGCTCGCGGACTCGATGCCCGCGCTCGACTGGAGCGCGCGCTACAGCGTGGCGCAGGCGGCCGTGCACGTGGGCTGGTGGGCCCCCTTCTTCGCCGACTACGGCTGGGGCCTGCGCCGCGAGAAGCGCGGCGAGCTGCGCGTCTACGAGCTCGCCTCGGGACGCCCGCTGGTCGTCGGTGGTGACGCGCGGCAAGGCTCCTTGCAGGCGGCGCGGGTGCTCTGCGAGGGGAACGCGATGGTGAGCGGCCTCGTCCTGCGCAGCCTCTGGCGCGCCGAGCTGACCCCGATCGGCTCCCTCGGCGGGACGCCCTTCCAGGCGCGCAACTCGAACCCACGCACGCGCCTCGACCTCGACACCATCGGCCCCTCGGCTGCGCCGCGGCCGCTCGACATCTACACGACGAAGACGATCTCCCTGCGGGAGTCGCGCAAGCGCGACCTCACCTGGAGCTCGGATCCGTTCTACTGGAAGTCCGGCCTGGCCAAGACCGGCAGCCCGCTCTCCGGGATCATCGACATGGCCCGCGCCCTCGGCCTCGACCAGCCCGACTGGCAGCACGGCCAGGCGTTGCTCAAGCGGGTCGCCTTCGGCGCCCGGCTCGACAGCCTGAAGCAGCGCGTGGCGGTCCCCACCGTCGCGGACTCCGCCCCGGCGAAGTAGCCTCGAGGCGCCACGGGCGCTGGCGCTCGGGTAGCTGGCCCCACCCGCCGTCAAGAAACCCCCGGTCGCGCGACGCCCGCCATCGGCCATGGCATGCCAATTCCTCGTGGTACACGCGTTGCACTCCCACACCCTGAACGATGGGGCAGTGATGATCGCCGTGAGGCGTCAGGAGGAGGACAACGATGTACCGTCAATCGCTTCGTGGAGGCTGGAGCCTCCTGGCCGGGCTCGCTATCACCGTGACCGCCGCAGCGGGCTGCGGACACACGCTGATCCGAGAGGGTGAGCAGCAGGTGCCGCTCGAGACCAGCCGCTCCGCGCCTGCGGCGCTCGGGCAGGTGAACGCAATCGTCAACGAGCAGGGCAACACCGAGTTCACGGTGAAGGTCGATCACCTGGCACCGCCGGCCAGCCTGGAGCGGGGCGCCACCAACTACGTCGTCTGGGTCAAGCCGCTCGACGAGAGCCGGCCAGCCCAGAACGTGGGCGCGCTCAAGGTGAACCTGGGCGAGCGCAAGGGAGAGTACAAGGGGGCGACGCCCTACCGGCGCTTCCGCCTCGAGATCACTGCCGAGGTTGATCCCACCGCGCAGCAGCCGACGACGCGACCGATCCTGAGCGCCCAGGTGGCACAGCGCCGGCGGTAGCGGCCAGTTTGCCCTTCCTCGCGGAGCGTCCTGAGGACGCGAGCAGGGCAAGTTGCGGCGGTCTCATCGCGGAGCGGCCGGAGGCCGCGAGAACCCGCAATTGTCGCTCGGCGTGCGCGGCGTCGCCTCGCCCGAACTGCGGCTGCCCCCGCGAGCTCGCAGCGCGCGCCTCCGGGCACTCTGGCTGAGCGGGCTGCTCGCGTGGGCCGCCGCGCTCGTCGCGGCGAGCGGGGTGGACCTGCGGGTGGCGGCGGCGCTCTTCACGCCGGAGAGCCCGCTCGCCTGGACCGTGGCCTGGATCGCCCCCGCGCCGTCCTACGCGCTCCTCGCCGCCTGCGTGCTCTCGCTCATCGGGCGGCGCCACCGTCGGCGTCGGCGCCTCTCCTGGGCGCTCGCGGCCAGCGTGGTGCTGCTCTTCCTCCTCTACCCGCTCGCCGCGACCCGCCTGCTCAAGTGGCGCTGGGGCCGCGTGCGCTACCGCGACCTCACCGCGGGGCGCTACACGCCATTCTACTGCCCGGCCGGCGCTGGCGCCGGCGAGTCCTTCCCCTCGGGGCACGTGGCCGACGCCATGCTCTGGGCCCCCGTCCCGCTCCACCTCGCGGCGCAGGGCCACCGTCGGGCGGCCGCGGTGTGGACGGCGCTGGTCCTCGGCTACGTGGCGCTGGTCGCGTGGGGCCGACTGCTGGCCGGGATGCACTACCTGACCGACGCGG